>JADHXD010000101.1 GCA_016783145.1 Anaerolineae bacterium | reverse complement strand
AGTAGGTCAGTGGCGTGCCTGCCGAGACCGGACCTGGGCTGTCACTCTTGGTGACCCATAGATCGGCCTCTGTACCGACCCAGGTGGACTCTGTGACCGCATTCGGTTCAGTTGGGTCAAAGGTCGCAGAAGCTGCCTCCGCCACGTTGTCGATCGCCCCGGCGACATCTCTGTCCACCACGACCACTACGATGATCGTCTCCGAGGTACCGTCAGCCAGCCGCTCCAGATCCCACTCCAGCACCCGCCCATCTTCCCTGTCCACCGGCGGGTCCGTGCGCTCTACGACCACGCCAACGGGCAGCGTGTCGGTGACCGTCACTTCCAACGCGTCTGACGGCCCGTCGTTGCGTACTGTCACCGTGTAGATCAAGGTCGTGCCCGCGACGACCGGATCGGGTTCGTCTATCTTGCTGATCGACAGGTCGGCCCTGGTCTCGACCTCCGTATCCGCGGTATCCGTGTTGTTCGCCAGGTTGGGATCGGGCTGCACGGCCGTCACGCCAGCAAAGTTCGAGAGGACACCCAGCCGCGCCGGGTCCACGGTGACCACGACCTCTACCGAGGTCATTTGGCTCGCACCCAAGGCGCCCACGCCGCAGGTCACCACTCCGTCCACGTCAGCGCAGGCTCCGCTTGAAGCAGCGGCATCGTAGACCACACCGGGAGGCAGCACGTCGGTCACTGACACACCCGTAGCATCCGACGGCCCGTTGTTCGTGATCGTCAGCGTGTAGGTCAGCGTCTCGCCCGCGACCACCGGGTCAGGCCAGTCTGCTTTGCCGATCTCCAGATCGGCTTCGGCCCTCACCAGGGTGGTCACTGCAATCACGTTGTTGTCAAGCGCCGGTGGATCATACGTGTCGGAGGAGACCTCAGCCCGGTTGGTGATGATCCCGGTCACGTCGCTATCCACCGTGACCACGATGACGATGGGCACCGACTCGCCGTCGACCAGCGTGCCCAGGTTCCACTCCAGCGTCTGGTCGGTTGCCGTGAGCACCTCTGGGTCGGTGGTCTCCAAGCTCACCCCTGCTGGCAGCGTGTCGCTCACGACAACGTTCACCGCATCCGACGTGCCATGGTTCACCACGACGAGCGTGTAGGTCAGGGTCTCCCCTGCGATCACCGGATCAGGCTTGTCCATCTTGCTGATCTCCAAGTCGGCGGCGACGCCGACGTAGACCGTCCATGTCGCGACGTTGGGCGTGGCAGGATCGAACGTCGCCGAGGAGACACCTGCCGTGTTGGTGATATCGCCGGTGACATCGCTGTTCACCATCACCACCACGGTCAAGGTGACCGTATCGCCGCTGTCCAGCGTCCCGACGTCCCACTCTAGATCCTGCTCGTCCTGTGCTGCCGCGGGCTCCGTGCTCTTGACTTCCACACCCGCAGGAAGTGTGTCGGTGACGACCACGTTCAGCGCGTCCGATGGTCCGTTGTTCTCCACAACCAGGGTGTAGGTCAGCGTCTTGCCCGCAGTCACGTTGGATGGGCCATCTTTGAGGATCGCCAGGTCAGCCTCCGTCTCCACTTGGCTCTGGAATCCGGCCACGTTGTTCCCGGCGTCTGGGTCGGCCTCGTTCCCCACCACCCCAGCGACGTTCGTGAACGTAGCTGTCACCCACGAACGCACCGTCACCACGATCTCCACTGACCTGTCCTCGCCCGCAGGGAGCTCGCTCAAGGTGCAGCTCGTCACATCCCCCGACTGGCAGCCAACGATCGACACGAACTCTACCTCACCAGGCAGCATGTCCATCATCACCACCCCCGTCGCGTCCGACGGCCCGTGGTTCGTCACCACCAGCGTGTACGTCAGCGTCTCCCCTGCCACCACCGTCCCCGGATCACCTGTCTTCTCGATCTCCAGATCCGCCACGGTCGTGACCGTCGTCGTCAGCGTCGCCGTGTCATTGCCGGTCACCGGGTCGTACTCCCACCCGGCCACCTCCGCCTCGTTCTCCAGCGTGCTCGTCACCCACGACGCCACGTCCACCACCACAGTCAGCTCCGTGTCCAGACCCGCTCCCAGCGTGTCCAGGTCGCAGGTCACTGTCCCACCTGCACCATCGCACTCTGTGCTCGAGGCACCGTCCACGTAGCTCACACCCTCAGGCAGCGTGTCCGTTACCACCACCATCGTCGCATCCGACGGCCCGTGGTTCGTCACGACCAGGGTGTACGTCAGCCGCTCGCCCGCCACCGTCCCCGGATCGCCGGTCTTCTCGATCCCCAGGTCCGCGACCGTTGTGATCATCGTGGTCAGCGTCGCACTGTCGTTCTCGCTCACCGGGTCGTACTCCGCCCCGGCCACCGTCGCCTCGTTCTCTAGCGCGCTCGTCACCCACGACGCCACGTCCACCACCACAGTCAGCTCCGTGTCAGACCCCGCTCCCAGCGCGTCCACGTCGCAGGTCACCACACCCAGCGATTCCGAGCACACCCCGCCTGGGGAGCTGCTGACATAGTCCACGCCTACGGGCAAGGTGTCCGTTACCGTCACCCCCGTCGCATCCGACGGCCCGCGGTTCGTCACCGTCAACGTGTAGGTCAACCGCTCTCCCGTCACCACGGTCTTCGGGTCGCCCGCCTTCTCGATCCCTAGGTCCGCGGCGATGTCAATGCCCGTCACCTCCTGGTCCTCATTTCCGCCCGGGCTGTTGTCCGGCATGTTGCTGTAGATGGACGCGCTGTTGGTCAGGACCCCGCTGGCCCCCGAGTCTACCGTCACCGTGAAGATGATCGTACCCGACGCCCCCGACGGCAGTGAGGACGTGTACCAGGTCAGCGTTTCCGGCGGGCCAGCGAGATAGCTCGGCGGTCCGTCCCATTCGCCCGGCTGGCTGACCACCCCGCCAAAGGCGACCTCGTCGGGCAGCGCGTCGACCAGATATACATCCTGGGCGTACGAAGGCCCGTCGTTGCTATAGACCAACGTGTAGGTCAGCACTGCGCCCGCCAGGGCAGCAGTCGAGCTGGCTCCCTTGTCGATCGTCAGCTCAGCCGGGAGCACGTCCCCAAAGCGGTTATCGATGGAGGACTCCCCCGCGCTCAAGCCGCTGACCGTCATGGTATCATCGTCCACCACATCGGCCCCCAGGCCCAAGGCCTCAGCCCCGGTCGAGACATACCCTGCGGGGTTCTTTTCCGTCACGGTGATCGCGGCGTTCGGTGGCCCGTACAGCAGGAACGCTCCATCCAGGGCAGTCGTCTGCGTCATGCCCGTGTCCAGGCTCACTACTGCCCCTGCCAGGCCCGGCTCACCCCCGTTTCGTACCCCATCACCGGCGGTTCCGCCCCCGGTACCGTCGTCATCCCAGACCGTTCCGCTGACTGTGATCGCGTCGCCGGCCAGGACATCGCCAAACAGGTTGTTGCCCAGGTCTGCCCCAACGGTCGCCACCGTGGTGCGCAGCGTATTGTTGTCAGCCCTTTCGACGGCAGGCGCGCCGGGGATCGCATTGGTCGATACGTACCCATCCGGGTCGCTCTCTGTGACCGTATACGTCCCCACCGTGTCGATGGTGAACCCGTACTGCCCCCACGGATTGGTCACCTGCGCCTCAGGAGACCCAACGAGGCCACTGGCCATTGTCACCGTGATCCCCGCCAGGCCGGGCTCATTCAGGTCCCACGATCCGTCCACGTCCAGATCATCGAACACCGTGCCGATGAACGAGGTCACGTCCACACGGTCGGTGTCGCCGAACACGATCCAGTAATCCTCTGCGAGCACCACCTCGAACCTGACGTCGTCAGGAGTCGTCGAACGGGGATAACCGGGCGGGTTCTGCTCGTGCAGGCTGTGCACGCCTTCCACCGTGGTCGTGAACCTGTAGGTCCCGGCAAAGGCTCCATCGCCGGTGGTGGTGATCGAGGCCCCACCATCCAAGGTGATCACCGCGCCAGCCAGCCCCGGCTCACCAAAGTCGTGGGTCCTATTCAGGTTGGCGTCATCAAAGACGACCCCCATGATCACCGCTGGCCCATCGACATCGTCACTGTACCCAAAGTTCACATTTGGCACCGTGCCTGCTGGCAGCACATAAAGGCTCGTCTCGGGCATGGTTGCATAGTACGGGTCCCCTGGCCCGGAGGAAGTGATCCGCACCCAGGATCCAGTGGCAGCGGCAAACTGATAGCGCCCTGCCGGGTCCGTCTGCACGACGATCGGCGCAGTCACATCGCTGATCTTTAGCGTGACCGTCACGCCTGCCAAGCCAGCCTCGCCTGTACCCAGGACCCCGTTCTCGTTCGCGTCATCGAAAACGACGCCCGTGATCAGCGTTGTCCCGGTGATCGGAGCATCGCCGAATAGATTGTCCTCAGAGATCGAACCGGCAACGGGAAGGCTGATCACCAAGGTATCGTTGTCCACCTTGGTCGCATAGTCCCCAGGTATGGCGTTGGTGGACCAGTAGTTGGTTGGGTTCTTCTCGGTCACGGTGATCGCCGCGCTCGGGGAAGCGTACAGCACAAAGTCCCCGGTGGCATCGGTCGTCTGCGTCATACCGTCCTGAACGCTGACAACCGCCCCACCCAGTCCGGCGTTCACGTCGTACGCGCCATCTACGTCAGCATCCTCCCACACCTGACCGGTGATCGTCACCACGTCGGATGCCCACACATCACCGTAGTACCCGCGGTAGATCGTGCCCGATGCTGCCGAAGGGATGAGCAGCCGGTTCGCGTCCACTTTGACCATGTTCGCGTCGGGCACGGCCCCCGTAGACACGTAGCCTGGCTCGTCCCTCTCTGTGACCGTGATCGCCTCGCCGCCGTTGACAGCCATGTACATCGTATAGGTACCCGTGCTGTCCGTCGTCGTGCTTGCCGGCACGGTGCTGGTCAGCGTGGCCTCGAGGTACACGCCGGGTATGCCGGCCTCGCCCGAGTCGTTCTGCCCGTTGACGTTGGTATCGCTGAACACCTGCCCGGTGATCTTGATGCCTTTGTAGTCACCAAAGTCCACCCCATCCGCCGGGCTGGTGCCGGTCATCACATCGACAGAGACCACGTCCGGCGTTGTGGACAGGTAGAGCGGCGGGTTGGTCTCGGTGATCGTCACCGTGTCCGAAATGGTGTACAGCAAGGTGTAGCGGCCGTCTGAGCGGGAGGTCACCGGAGAGGTGATCGCCCAGGGCGATGCGATCTCTGCGCCCGGCAGTCCCTTCTCATCCAGGTCCCTGGTCCCGTCGTGATCCGCATCCTCGTAGACGGTGCCGTACACCGCCCCGAATGTCTCCGTGATCGGAGCATAGCCAAAGTCGATGGTCTGCGTGATCCACAGCCTGGCGTCGGTGATCACCGTGCCTGCGGTGGTCCGGAAGTACCCGTCCGGCAGGTCCGCCACCACCATCATCGGTTCCGGGATCTCGACCTCAAAGGTATAGTAGCCGCTGGCAGGATCGGTGGTCGTGGTCTGCATGCCTCCTCGGGTCCCACCGTACAGGGTGACCGTGACACCGCCCGGGACACCGACCTCGTCGTCATCTCGCTGGCCAGGCACGCCGTCGGGCGGCAGCGAGGTATCGACAAACGCGTATCCGTCGATGAACCCACGGGCATAGACGACCGTCGTGTCCGTCGCCTCCCGGGTGTAGGGCCAGTCGGCTGGGTTGTGATAGTCGACGTTCACCGTGTTGGTGAGCACCGTCCTGTTCCCCGCAGCAGTGTCTACCGTCACGGGGATCGTGCGGACCTCGGTCGCCCCCGGCGGGATCGCGTCCAGGGTCCAGGTCACCGTCTGCCCGCCGGTGTAGTCCACCTCGGCAGGCAGGAAATCGGTGATCGCCACGTCCGTCGCCGTGATCGAGCCCGAGTTGTGGACCTCGATGGTGTAGGTCAGCACCTCTTCTGGCTTGATGGAAACCAACCCGTCCGTCTTGGTCAGCTCGATCGTCGGTGCCTGGAGGGTCGTGGTCACCGTACTGGTGTAGGCTGCTTCGGTCGGCAGGCTGCCCCGGCTGATGCCAAACAGCCCACGGTTCACCAGCTTGAGCTGATCGGGCAGCTCTGCGCCCCGCCCATCGACGTCAAAGGTGATCGTGAACACCCGTGCATAGCCCCCCGGGACCGTGCCCAGGTACCAGGCGACCCGGTCATTGGACGAGATCGTGGGTGAAGGAGAGACCGCCGACACCGTCCCGAGCCCGTGCGGTAGCTCGTCCCACACCCAGACGTACCCCAGCGGCGGGCTGTCCCCAGCGACGCTAAAGGACAGCGTGTAGGTGAGCGTCTCGCCCTGCTGGATGTACTGCTCGACGTTCACCGCCTTGATCAGCGAGATCGAAAGCGAACCCGTGATCGGGATCGAGTCGCTAGGCGTGCAAAAGTCTTTGTCGTACTTGTGAACGTGGCCCACTGACACGGTGGTATAGGGGCACAGCACTGTGTCTTTGGCCTGGAGACTGATAAAGTGATAGTTCACGACCGCCTTGATCGCATCGATGGGAACTCTGCCCAGGGGAAAGTAGAGGCGGTCCTCGCGCGTGCCCACAACGACGTTGCTGGAATTGTAGAAAGTCACATCGCTGGCGGTCAACCGGTACGCATCTGCCGCAAAGTCATCGTTGCCTGCGGGGCTAAAGATCAGGCGCTCCGGGTTCTGGCTGAGGTTGAACTGCATGGTCACGGTAAAGGCCTGCCCCACGACCACGTCCGCGTCAGCCTGGAGAAAGCCCGTGCTATCTCCTTCTTGCGTCCCTCGGGTCATCACCGTATAGTCGCCCAGGGCTTCCTCCCCAGTGAGGCCCTCGTAGCGGTTCCTGGAGGTGGAAACCGGTGCGGCATTCGAGGCAGAGGCGGTCACCGTGTAGACGGCACCGACCGGGTACGTGTTCGGGTAGCGCGCAAACCAGTACACATAGTACGTCGCGCCCGGAAGCACGCGCGTGATCGTCCGCGTGGGGGTCTCGCCAGGAACCAGGCTCCATCCCCCAGTGTTGGGGTAGTCGAGCACCACGGTCACAGCCTCCGCAGGTGTGAACTCGGACGTGTTTGTGATGACCGCCTGCACCACAAAGGCCCTCGGCCCCGGGCCGGGCGGATTGTTGTGGTCCACGGTTGCCCACGGCGAGCTGATGATGCTCACTGTCAAGGTCGTCGTCGGCTCGACGAGTGGCGCAAGGAGATCCACCCCGCGTGCAGGCTGCACACCCGCGTCTGCTAAAGAGACAGGCGGCGCGCTGACGATCTCCAAGTTCCGCATCTCCTGGCGCTCAAGGGCGAGCGACTGCCGCGCCGGCGTGCCGGAGGCGTGGACGATCGCCGCTCCGGCGAGCACCACGAGAACCGGCAGGATCAAAGTGCAAAACACGCTGAAACGAATACGTCCGTTCTTTGAAGACATGAGACCCTCCTGATAGATGGACAGACTCGTGAGTCTGGCATAATGAATAGAATTGCTGCGAACACCAAAATCTAGTACGCGCCAGCCGCCAAACGCCCGCATGCGGGCGTCTCCACTCGACCGGAAATCACCCTCTGATCTCATGATACAAGCTAAAGGTGAAGATTAGGTATAAGAAAGGTTAGTAATTCATTAGAACGGGCGCACGACAGGGCTGAGACGCCGCGTTTTCTGAGGATTCAGCCACCCCCGATTGTAGCACAACTCACTCGCAACGTCCTACTATGGCTCAAGGCACGCATAGCCGTAGAAAGGCTGGTTCCGCACGCTCACTGCAGGGCACCTGAGAGACCGGAGTGAACCACACATCGCGCGCAAGAACACCGCTTCGGCCTTGTGGTCCCTGCGATGGCTGTGCCACGACACCGGGCATCGCCGGCCCTCCAAGGCACGATGGCACCGGCTTCTTGACGCTTCCTGTCTCCTGTGCTATGATAGCCGTCGTTGAGTCAGGTGCCGGCGTGTTTCTCGATGCTTGCCCATCGGACTGCAGAATACCAGAGGACTGAAGTGGTTGCGATCCACTTCTCACGGGGAAGAGACGCATGCCCATATCAAGACACGAAGCGCGCGAGCTGACCAGCCGGGGATACGAGATGCGAGCCACTGTGCTGAACGGCACGCTGTGCCGACAGCAGGACGGGACCTGGGTTGTGGACGAGAGGTCCGTGGATGAATCTCTGCAAGCACTCGAGGGACAGCAGGTGATCCTCGTCGTCTCTGCGATCCAGGAAGGCGCCGGGAGAGCCCGCGTTTGCCCGGTGTGCGGCAGCGAGTACGATGGATACGAGTGTACGCACTGCCGCCAGGTCCGGCGCCGCCTGAGAGGACCGTGACATCAGGGGGACCACGGAGGATGCACACCGAGACCTATGACAATGCCTCCAGTCTGGCCCGAGCAGGCGCGGAGGCATTCGCTTCCCTGGCCTCCCGGGCGGCCGCCGCCCGGGGCCGATTCACCGTTGCCCTCGCCGGAGGATCGACTCCCCGCGCTACCTATGCCCTGCTGGCAAGTGACGAGTTCGCCTCTTCCGTATGCTGGCAAAAGACCGTCATCTTTTGGGGGGATGAACGGTGTGTCCCGCCCACGCACCGCCAGAGCAACTACGCGACGGCCCGCAGAGCGCTGCTCGATCGCGTACCCATACCGGGTGGCCAGATCCACCGCATGCGCGGTGAGCTGCCACCGGAGCAGGCTGCCGCAGACTACCGCTCCACCCTGCGGGCGGCACTGGGTACGGGCAGCAGGCTCGATCTCGTCTTGTTGGGCATGGGCGCAGAGGGTCATACCGCTTCGCTGTTTCCCGGCACGACGGCCCTCAAAGAGCGCGAGCGTACCGCGGTCGCAGTGTACGTGGAGGCTCTGCAGGCTTGGCGGGTGACCTTGACGCTTCCTGCCCTCAACGCGGCGCGTCACGTGCTGTTCCTGGTGAGCGGCAAGGGTAAGGCACGCGCGCCAGCGCGCTTGCTCGCCGGGGAGGCACTGCCGGCAGCTCTGGTTCAGCCTCTGTCAGGAAACCTGACCTGGCTGATCGACCGGGACGCGGCCAGCACGCCAGGCTGATGAGCATCGATCCGCAGCCGGAGATGCAGGCGCGGCTAGGTGAGGACAGGGAGCGGAGGGACCCCGCGCTCTTGGCCAGTTGCGCAGAGCTCGTCGTAGGTCACGGACAAGAGTGGCACCCCAAGCCGCAGGCATTCCGCTTCGTGCTCGAACTCCTTCTGCCCCGCATAGAAAACCTGTTCCGCGCCCTCGGCGGGTGGAGAGTCGCGCAGGTCGCGGAGCATCCGATCCATATCTTGCCGAAAGGCGGCGGGATCGCGAAAGGTGTCGATGCGGATCGCCCCGAAAAAGTGGCTGACGCGACCAGAGGACGTCTCTGTGTCAGCGACCGCGGGACCAAAGGGCGCACCACAGAGCACGGCACACAGAATGTCCACCATAATCGCCAGCCCGTACCCTTTGTACCCGCTGAACAGCTCACCGGCACCACCCAGCGGCATGATGCCTCCCCCCACACGATGGTACATATCGTCGAGAATAGCGCGAGCATCTGAGGCTGGGGTTCCAGTCTTGTCGACCGCCCACCCGGATGGGAGGTCCCTGCCCAGCCGATCGTACACCTCGATCTTGCCCCGAGTGACCACGGTAGTGGCCATGTCCAGCACGAACCCGCGCTCCTCGCTGGCTGGTGCGGCAAAGGCGATCGGATTCGTGCCGTACATCACCTGGCGTCCGAACGTCGGCACGCCCAGCGCTGCCGTGTTCGTCATGGCAACGCCGATCAGTTCGCTTTCCATCGCCATCATCGCATAGTACCCCGCGATGCCAAAGTGGTTCGAGTCCCTGACACATCCGAATGCCGCCCCGCTCCTCTGGGCCTTCTGGATCACCGCGCGCATGGCTCGGACGCTGACGGGCGTGCCCATCGCGCCGTGGGCGTCGATCACGATCGAGGTGGGTGTATCCATCAGCACCTCGATCGGCGCATTGGCGACCATCACCCCACTCTCCAGGCCGCCGACATACCGACCCAGCCGAGCTACACCGTGCGACGGAATGCCGCGCACATCCGCTGCCACCAGCACGGCTGCTGCCATCCGTCCATCCTCTTCGGAAAGCCCCAGACCTCGGAAAACCGCCCCACAGAAAGACTCGAGGTCCTCTCGGAGAACTCGAACGCTCTGTACGGTCATCGGTCGCTCCTTCCCGTGCCTGGCTCAGTCTCAGATTGGGACATCCCCCATCTGCTGCCCTGTCCAGGCGGGCTTGAGACGCCCTGCCTGCGGCATGGTGGCTCATGACACTGTCCAGCCCCGGTCACTCCGCGGGATGGCCAACGGGGATCAGATACAGCGGTGCCTGGTCATCGGGCAGGCCAAGGGCCTCCTGCACCTTCTGGTCATAGAAGGCGCCAACAGGCACCCCGCCGAGGTCGAGTGCCGCTGCCTGCAGCAAGAGACTCTGTGCCGCATGCCCTGCCTCAAGGTGAACGTATCGCTCGGCCCGGTCACCGTACTTGACCGCCGTGCGTTCATACACGGCGACGATGAGAAACACCACCGGCGCGTCGCGAATGCAGTCCTGCTTGAGTCCCGCCTCCCACAGTGCCTGGCCCAGCCCCAGACCAGGGCTGACGATCAGTTGGTGCTCTTGCGGCACATAACGGTACAGGCCCTCGGCAGTGACTGCATAGACCTCTAGCGGATAGAGTGCCCCTGCCGATGGAGCCGTCCGACCGCCCCAGTCACGGGTGATGCCCTGTGCGGCCCACATCAGTTGCCCGATCTCGTCCCAGGTGAGGGGATCGTCGGTATAGCGGCGCACTGAGCGCCGTGCTGCCAACGCCTCCTCAAGACTCATCTGCCCATCAAGCTGCGGAGGCGGCAGCTCGATCGTCGCCGTCTCGGCCACCGCCGCCGTAGGCTGAGGGCTGAGTCGGCATCCCACGGCCGCCATCAGCAGCAAGAGTGCGCAAGTCCGCCTGAACATCGAACACCTCCGAGAACCCCAACGCGGCAAGCTCTTCCCATCGCCCTGAGCAAGCCTTCCACCCCAATGGTTCACGCCCCCCACCGGGAAGCCAACGGAACACCCCATCTCTGCGGGAGCCCGGGACCGCGCGGCCCATGCTTGGTGGGATACCGCAGCGTTGCGTGGTATTATACGCCCGACATGGGATCTGGGCAAGGGCCGATTTCGCCCTCCTGCGGGTACAAAAAGTGGCCGCAGCGGCTGGCTTTCGCCATCCACTCGCTGCGGCCGCTTCTCTCCCCGGGCCAGGTACCCAAGGCGACGATCGGATTCGAACCGATGAATGAGGGTTTTGCAGACCCTTGCCTTACCACTTGGCTACGTCGCCGCTGCTCACCAGACTGTCTGAAGCGTAAAGCTCGCGACTGCCCTGTGAGTCAGGATTATATCACGATCGGAGCCTCGAGTCAAACTCACCCGGTGCAGAGACTTGCCCTCTCGTCTTCTCTCTGATAGAATGTCACAGATGGCAGGGAGCGACGTGCTAGGCACTGAATGGAAACCCAAGGGAGGGAGGCGAAAACATGACCGGGCAACCTACTCAGATTGGCATCATCGGTTGCGGAGCGATCAGCGGCATCTACTTGCAGAACGCCCAGAAATTCGACGCCATCCAGGTGGCGGCCTGCGCGGACCTGCGAATTGGGGCTGCACAGGCCAGGGCAGAGGAATACGGCGTGCCCAAAGCATACAGTGTCGAGGAACTGCTGGCCGATCCCGAGATCGAGATCGTGCTCAACCTGACACCGCACCGCGCGCACGGCGAGGTGGGCATCGCTGTCCTGAAAGCGGGCAAGAGCGTGTACAACGAAAAGCCGCTGGCCGTCTATCGGGAGGAAGGACAGCGGATGCTGGCCCTGGCCAGGGAAAAAGGGCTGCGCGTGGGCGGTGCGCCGGACACCTTTCTGGGCGGTGCCTGGCAGACAGCGCGCAAGCTGATCGATGATGGGGTGATCGGTGAGCCGGTGGCAGCCCTGATCTGCCTGCAAGCGCGCGTGGGGCCTCGGCGCAACCGGCGGCAGTCCGACGACGGCTATGTGAGCTTTTACCAAACCGACTTTTTCGAGTTCGGCGTGACCTGGATCTTTGACCGGGGGCCGTACTATCTCAACGCGATCATCAACCTGCTGGGTCCGGCGCGCCGGGTGACGGCATCGGCGCGCAAGACGTGGGAAGAGCGCGAGGGGTGGGGTGGCTGGGCCCAGGTCAAGACGCCGACGCACGTCGCCGGGGTGATTGACTTTGCCAACGGTGCCGTGGGGTCGCTGATGATCACTTCCGATGTCTATGACACCGGTCTGCCGCACATCGAGGTCTATGGCAGCGAGGGTTCGCTGCGCTGCATCGACCCAAACCTCTTTGGAGGGCAGCTCTATCTGCGCAGGGCCGACGGGCCAGAGCTGATCCCGGTGGAGAGCCAGTTTGGCTACAACGAGAACAGCAGGGGATTGGGCGTCGCCGACATGGCCGCGGCGATCCGCAGTGGGCGTCCGCACCGCGCGAGCGGCGAGATGGCTTACCACGTGATCGACATCGTCCACGCCTTCCACGAAGCCTCGCAGGAGAACCGGCACGTCGAACTGACCCGCACATGCGAGCGCCCGGCGCCACTGCCGGTCGGGCTGGCCGAATGGAGTATCGATGACTAGGGAGGGAGATCAGATGCTCAAACTGGGGACGTATGAAGCCTGGTTCGATGGCGAAGTGATCGTGCCGGGTGAGACGTTAGAAAAGCGGCTGGCGAACCTGGCGGCCTGGGGATACCAGGGCATCCAACTGGCACGCGGCACGCTGGAGCTGGGTTGGCCGGCGATCAAGCGCGCGCTAGCGGACAGTCCTGTCGAGCTGTGCATTGCCGGTGGAGGCGGGCGGCTGCTGGCTGCCGATGGTGGGGAGCGGCGCGCAGGCGTGGAACGGATCGTGGAAGGACTGCGCCTGGCTGCTGAGGTCGGCGCGGTCGGTTCGATCGTCGTACCGATGTTTGGGCGCCCCGAGGTCGCGCCGCCCGAACCACCCAAGACGCTGTACGAACTCGAGTGTGAGATGCTCGTTGACTTGCTGTCCGAGATCGCGCCGACGGCGGAAGAGGTGGGCGTGCCGGTGATCCTGGAACCGCTGAACCGTTACGAGACGCATTTCCTGAACCGGTTGGAGCAGGGAGCAGCGATCTGCCGGGCGGTGGGCAGTCCTGGGATCAAGATCATGGCCGACTTTTTCCACATGAACATCGAAGAAGCGGATATTGGGGAAGCGATCGAGGAGGCTGCCGAATACATCGCCTACGTTCACCTGGCAGACAGCAACCGCTACCAGCCTGGAGCGGGGCATCTGGACTTTGCGCCGGGGCTGTCGGCGCTGAAGCGCATGGGCTATGATGGCTTCATGACCCTGGAGTGCCGGGTGATGGGGCAGGACAAAGGGCAGGCGCTGATCGAATCGGCGCGGTACGTTCGGGAGAGTTGGGATCGCGTCTGAAAGGAAAGAGAGATGGCGCGGAGAGCGGTGCCGCTGCCCTATGTGCGGCTCCGCCGCGCCGTGGCAGACAGACCGACTGCTGCCCTTCGGCCTGACGCTCGCGCGATCCGTTTTGGGAAAAGCAGACAACGTGGTATACTCGGGGCGCTACGCCTATGACCAAGGCCCCGCAGGGGAACAGGCAGATCAGACAGGAGGAGCACTGTGGCAAAAGAGACAATCGGGTTCATCGGGTTGGGAATCATGGGAACGCCCATGTCCACGCACTTGCTCAACGCCGGACACAACCTCGTGGTGTACGATGTGGTGCCTGAGGCTGTGGGGCGCCTGGTGAGCCTTGGAGCCAAACCGGGAGCGTCAGCCAGGGAGGTAGCCGCGCAGGTCGACGTCGTGATCTCGATGGTTCCGGACTCCCCGGATGTGCAGAAGGTCTATCTCGCCGACGACGGAGTGCTGGCCGGGGCCCGGCTCGGCACGCTGCTGATCGATATGTCCACGATCTCGCCCACCACAGCGATCGCAGTTGCAGAGGCCGCCAAGGAAAAGGGATGTCCCATGCTCGACGCTCCCGTGTCTGGGGGAGACGTGGGGGCCAAGAGCGCGACCTTGTCTATCATGGTGGGGGGCGATCAACAGATCTTTGAGCGGGTCGTCCCCATCCTGAAAGTCATGGGCACACCGGTGCTCTGCGGCAAGAGCGGGGCTGGCCAAATCGTCAAGGCATGCAACCAGATCCAGGTTGCGCTCAACTTTATCGGCATGGCGGAGGCGTTGGTGCTGGGTGCAAAGGCTGGCGTAGACCCGGCCATCGTCGTCAAGGTCCTCAGCGGCGGATACGCCCAGAGCCGGGTGATGGACGCCCGCGGCCCGCGCATCATCAGAGGGGACTTTGAGCCCGGATTCCGAAGCCGCTTCCACTACAAGGACCTGAACATCATCCGCGAGACTGCCCGGACCTACCAGTGCTCTCTGCCCGCTGCCGCCCTCGCGCACGAGCTCTTTAGCGCCATGCAGGCCAACGGGTGGGGCGATCTGGACCATTCGGCAGTCATCAAGGTCATCGAAGAGCTGTCCAACGTCGAGGCTCGGACGGCTGATTGAGGGTGCACGCAGCATGCCCACCGCCCCAACGGAGGCGGTGGGCATGCGTCGTGAACGGCTCTGGGGTCAGTGAGCGCCCCGCGCGGGCCAGGACAAGGATATCGGCCTCGCTGGTGCACCCTATGGAGAGCGCTGCAAAGCCAAGTAGATCCTTTCTGCGGTCAACGGTAGTTCCGTGAAGCGAATGCCCAGCGCGTCATAGATGGCATTGGCGATCGCCGGTGCCGTGGCGATCATGGGGTGCTCGCCTATCCCCCGCGCTCCCCAAGGCCCATCATCCTGGGGAACCTCAACATATTCGGTGATGATCCTGCGAGGGGCGTCCGCTGCGGTCATGATGCGATAGTCGGTGAACGAAGGGTTCATCGGGCGCCCCTTGTCCAGCCGCAGGACCTCGAGAAGCGCGGAGCTGGCTCCTTGTACCACGCCGCCCTCCAACTGCGCGTGCACCTGCTCGGGGTTGATCGCTTTGCCCACGTCATACACCGCTGCCAGGCATAGGATCTCTACCTGTCCGGTCTCGGTATCCACCTCAACCTCAACCGCCTGTGCTCCGGTGGTATAGTGAACCACAGCGCGTTTCCCCTGGCCGGTCTCAGCGTCCAGGCTGGTCACGTAGGTCGGCATGAACTTGCCTCTCCCAAGGATCGGTCCTCCGATCCAGCCCTGGTCATCGGGCAGCGGCAGGCCATAGATCACGGTCTTTTTCAAGGACAGGGATCGCTCGCTCTGATAGGAGACCACCTCTCCGTTCAGTATGTCCAGATGGCCGCGCTCCTCCCCCCAGTACGCAGCCGCCACGGCGAGGATCTGTGCGCGAGCATCTTCGGCAGCCGCCTTGATGGCGTTGCCCATCGACCACGTGAGCCGGCTGGCAACGGTCTGCCATTCGTACGGACTGTACTTGGTATCCACGGGATGCGAGATACGCACCCACTCATAGGGCACGCCCAACGCCTGCGCAGCGATCTGCGCGGCAACGGTAAAAGAGCCCTGCCCTAATTCCTGTCCACCCAGGCCGATGCTCACCGTCGCATCTTCATTGAAGCGCACCCATGCCTCCGACCCCGGATTGGGAGGCATGGCGGGCGCTTTCCAGCAGGCAGCGATGCCTTTCCCCCGCCGCTTGTGCGGGGCGGAGGGCAAGGCATCCTTTCCCCAGCCAACGGCTTCCGCGGCCTTCTGGATGCACTGGGAGAGCCCGGTGGGATGCATGACCATCCCCGTAACGACAATGTCACCGTCCTTCAGGCAGTTGTTGAGCCGGAATTGGACCGCGTCCACGCCCAGTGCCTCGGCCAGGCGGTCCACGGACTGCTCTATGCTCCAATGGATCTCGGGCATCCCAAAGCCGCGCATCGGACCGCCGACAGGATGGTTGGTGTACAGGCAGTACGAATCAGTCCTGACGTTGGGGATGTTGTATGGTCCCGTCGAGGAATAGCCCGCGGCGCGGACGATGTTGACGCCGTACTCGGTGTACGCCCCGCCGTCCCAGTAGTATGCGACTTGGAGAGCGAGGATGCGGCCCTGCTTGTCGCCGCCGATCTTGACCTTGGCAACGAGGCCCTGGCGCACAAAGCAGCAGTAGAACTCTTCCTCGCGGGTCATGCGCACCTTGACCGGCCGCCCCATCACCTTTCTGGACATAGCCACCGCGATGGCCTCCATCGAGACTCCCGCCTTGGAGCCGAACCCTCCCCCGATGTAGTGTCCGATGACCCGCATATCCCCCTGCGAGATCCCCATCGTCTGGGCGATCAGGTCTCGCTGGGCAAAAGGAGACTGGGTGCTGCTCCACAAGGTCACCTCACCGGAGCGATCCCAGCGCGCGACCGCCACGTGGGGCTCGATCGGTACGTGCTGGATGTGCGGCACGTGATAGGTCTCTTCGACGATCGCGTCGCACCCGTCCCAGGCCCCATCGACATCCCCCTTGCGCACGCGAAACACGTTGGACACGTTGCTGCCCGGCTGCGGGAAGATAAAGGGCACAACCTCGTATGATCCCAGGTTGGGGTGCAGCAGAGGGGCACCCGGATCGAGGGCATCCAGTGGGTCAAACACCGCGGGGAGATCCTCATACTCCACTTCGACCAGCCGCGCTGCGTCCTCGGCGACCTCTTCGCTGGTAGCGACGATCCCTGCCACAGGGTCGCCCACATACCGCACGCGATCCGTGCAAAAGATGTGTCGATCCTTCAGGTAGAGGCCGATGGTTCCCGGGGTATCCTCTCCGGTGACCGCCGCCTTGACGCCAGGCAGAGCGAGTGCCTTGCTGACGTCGACCCTCTTGATCAGCGCGTGCGGCCGGGAGCTGCGCACGATGCGTCCATACAACAGGCCCGGACCGAACTGCAGGTCATCGGTGAATAGCGCAGATCCGGTCACCTTGTCCACCGCGTCCACGCGAGGGACGCTCTTGCCCACAGGGTTGGGCGTCAGGTTCTCCCTCATGGTCCGCCTCCTGCGCCTGCTGCCCTGAGCACGGCTCGGACGATACGCACGTACCCTGTGCACCGGCAGAGGTTGCCCACCAGCGCCTCGCGGACCTCACCCTCGGTCGGGTCAGGGTTTCGGGCCAGCAGCGCGTGCGCAGAAATGAGCATACCCGGCGTACAGAACCCACACTGCACTCCCCCTTCCTCGATGAATGCCTGCTGCAGTCGATCTAGCCCACCGTCGGACGCCAAACCCTCCACCGTGACGATCACGGCCCCATCCGCCTCCACAGCCAGGACCATACAGGCGTTCACCGGTTCGCCATCCATCAGCACCGTACACGCCCCACACTCTCCGGCTCCACATCCGTCCTTGGTGCCTGTGAGCGCCAGCTTGTCCCGAAGCAGTTGAAGCAGGGTCTGGTTTGCGGGAACATCTGCGTGTTCCACCACGCCGTTCACCGTCACCGCAATTGAGTGCGTGCTCACCCTAGCCTCCTGACTCGTCGCCGGCCCGCAACTCCTCCCACACCGCCCGCAAGGCGCGCAGGGTGAGATTCCGCACCATCGCAGCCCGGTACACAGCGCTGGCCCGCACGTCGCTGATGGGGCTCGCGCCTGCCTGGGCCTCGTCCGCAGCCTCGGCAAAGGCATCCTCTCCCGGCGGTCGAGCCGCCAGCACCTCCTCTGCCCCGATCGCTCTCATGGGCACGGGCGCTACCGAACCCAGCGCCACACTGAACCGGAATCCCGAGGACGCCTCCTCGTCGGGCCAGCCCAGGACTGCCACGCTCACCAGGGCCAGGTCTCCGGCCCGGTTGCGGCCGAGCTTCAGGTACGTCCCCACGCTTCCCTCCGGTGGAACCGGGAAATGAACCGCTGTCACATACTCGCCCGGCTGCATGGACGTCTGTCCAGGGCCGCAAAAGAACCCCTCCAATCGCGTCCGGCGCTCTCCCCCAATGCATCGGAGGACGATTTGCCCGTCGAGCACCAGGGCCGCAGGGGCGATATCCGCGCACGGCGAGGCGTTGCACAGGTTGCCGCCCACCGTAGCGCGGTTCCGCAGTTGATAGGAAGCAACCGAGCGCGCCGCCTGTGCCAGCAGGGGGTATCGAGTCCGCACGTCAGGGTGATCGGCTAACCGGTTCATAGTTACCGCTGCCCCAACCGTGAGCCCGTTCTGGTCGTCAAAGGCGACGTCCTGCATGCCAGGCAGGTGCTTGACGTCGATCACGATCCGCGGTCGGACGACCCCGTCACGCATCCGCACCAGGAGATCGGTGCCGCCCATCATCAGCTTCGCTGCATCTCCATGCTCGTCCAGCAGGCAAAACACCTCGGCGGGCTGGCTCGCTCTCACATAGCTAAAGCTCGGAAGACCGGGTCTTGCTTCCATAGCGATCACCTCTCAGAAGCGTCAGAGATCCCTCCGTCCGCCGCCGGCAGTGCATCATCCGCCCACGGGATCGTGCTCGTCCCCACTCGCCGGGTGCAGGACGCCACACTGCAAGCGGCCCGGTCCAGTGCTCGGGCTGCCTCCTGTACCCAGACCGGGCACTGGACCGGGCCCAGGAGGACACTCCGTGAGACCACTGGAAGGATCTCCTTCAGTACCAGGGGCCGCGACCTGAGAGGGTGTTTTGAAAGGCCTACACCCATACTGCAGGATGTCGTGCCAGCCGCTTGAGCATCAGGCGAATCATCGCTGCATAGATCATTGATTCGCTCGTTTCCGGCAACTGCTCATAGTCCTTGCTCAAACGTCGATA
>JADHXD010000100.1 GCA_016783145.1 Anaerolineae bacterium | reverse complement strand
AGTCCTCCGTGTGCCACCCCTTCTGCAGGCTGTACAGATCCCAGACCTGACCCTTGCCGTAGAGCACATCCCCGCAGAACAGGTAGCGCTCGCCTCCGTCCCCTTCGCCTACGTCCACCCGGTAGGACGCGCTTCCATCAGTGTGCCCTGGGGTCTCCAACACCAAGATCTCCGCCGTGCCCCACTCAATAGTATCTCCCTCGCGATAGGTCGAGTGCACGGGGATGGACTGCGCCAGCATCAAGTTGTGCGGGTGGAAACCGTAGAGATGCCATCTGTGCGCCGGATCGCCCCAGTAGCTCTCCACATCCGAGAACCACGCCTCTTCTGCCTTGGGCACACCGAACCGCGTGCCCGCTCGGACCAGCGATCCGGCGCCGGAGGCCTGGTCCCGGTGGTGGTGCGTGAACAGAACGGCTTCCACGCGCTCAATGCCCAGAGCCTCCAGCGAACGCTGGACGTCGCCATTCCCATAGTCGATTAGGATGGCCCGGCGCCCGTCACGGACAATGCCGACGTTGATCGCCCCGTGATGGACGTATAGGTTGCTCGTGAGCCTTGTGAGAGGCACCATCAGGCACGCTATCTGAAACGCAGCATACCCACGAAGGATGTGTCAAACTCCTTCGGGTCAAGTACTCCAACGGCACCTGGTTCATCAAGCCGAGCTTTGCAGCTGCTGCTGGCCGACAGGTGAGCGGGGCCGCACCTACCAGTTCGTCACCGATCCATCCAGGCGGCGTAGTTGTGGCAGCTCGGTCATCTGGAAGGGGTGCTTCTTGGCCGCCTCGCGGTCAAACTCGACGCCCAACCCGGGCCGCGTAGGGGCCAGAAGATAGCCGTCCTCCCACTCCGGCTGCACAGGCACAACGTCTGTCAGCGTCGTCCCCGGTTTGCGCGGCTGCTCTTGCACGCCGACGTTCGGAGACGCCAGGTTCAACTGCAGGCACGCCGCCGAGGAGACCGGCCCCAGCGGGTTGTGAACGGCCAGCTTGATATAGTGGGTCTCGCACCAACCAGCGATCTTTGTCGCTTCGGTCAGTCCACCGGCGATGCACAGGTCGATCCGCGCATAGTCGATCCACTCTTCCTCGATCAACTGCCGGAACTCCCACTTGGAGCTGAACTGCTCGCCCGCTGCGAGCGGCGCGGTCGTCCGCGGGCGCAGCGTCTTGAACGAATCGGGGTTCTCTGAACGTAGTGGGTCTTCGATGAAAAAGGGCCGGAGCCCCTCCACCTCCTGACACAGCCAGAGCGCGTCGGGCAGGTCGAGGCGGGTATGCACATCAAAACAGATCTCGATCTCATCGCCTACTGCCTCACGGACGGCGTGGAACTGCTTGATGGCTGCGAGTACGGCCCGGCGCGGTTCGAGGATCTGCCCATCCTGCGGGAGGCCCCAGCGGACAAACCTCCACCCTTCCTCCACGGCGCTCAGGCACGATTCTACCAACCCCTCGATGCCTCGGCCCCCATTGTGGGGATAGCAGACCACCTTGTCCCTAGTCCGACCGCCGAGCAGGTCGTAGACTGGCACCCCAAGCGCTTTGCCCTTGATGTCCCACAACGCGATGTCGATCGCCGAGATCGCTGCGGTGAGAATGCGCTGGGCGGGAAAGAACCCCCCACGGAACAGCATCTGCCAGATGTGCTCGATGCGGGACGGGTCCTGGCCGATCAACAAGGGCTTGAAATGCTCGATCGCGCCCACGACCGCCAGCTCCCGCCCGGTGATGCCCGCCTCGCCCACGCCATAGATCCCCTCGTCCGTGTCCACGACCACGAACATGAAATTGCGGTGCCCGCCCCAGACGGGATATGGCTCAATGTTGGTGATTTTCACCTAGTCCTCCTTTCTCACTGGCCTCAGGAACCGATGTCACTGCCCGTCACCTTTGCCAAGAGGTCGTAGAATCCCCTCTTTCGTTCGGAACGGATCGACCAGTCTACAGGGACGCTCTGATACCCCTCGTGAAAGCCCTCACCATCCATCCGGTAGTCAAAGTATCCCCAGCCGGCGTACTGGCTGATCGCAGCCAGCATGTGGTTGTCCTCCTGCTCGAAGGAAAAGTGGTCGTCCTCATTGAAGAGGATCGGCTGCCCACGATAGCTCGGCATTTGGCGGCAGAGCTGGACCATCTCACGGATGCGGGCGGTGCTCGGGACACCGTTGCCGTGCAGCAGCAGATAGTCTGAAGCGGCAACGATGTTGTCCGGCGGGATCACCCCGCCGCACAAGCTTGCGCTCACCAGCAGGCGACCCGCGTGGCTCTCGACCCTGCCAGCCGAGCGCGTCTTGACCAGGTCCATCAACTCGTGGCATCGACCTGCCTGGAGGATCGGGTGATCGTAGCGCCGGTGATCTATCTCGTTCCCGATCTCGACAAGCACGTTCCTGTACCCCTGCTCCAGCAGCCAGTCCGTCGCGTTCTCCGTGGCCCGGACCACGCTCCCCTCATCTGCGAGCCTGCCATCCTGGCCAAAGTAAAAGAACCCCACGATGGGCACCATCCCCAGCCGGTCCGCCTCGTCGAGGATCTTGGCCAGACGCGCCACGTAGGGGCTGCGCAGGTCGCCCTGCGCCGTGAAGGCAGAATTGTGCCAGGGCTGATCGCGGCCGTAGCCCCGCGGATTGCCCCCTTGCAGGTTGATCGTAAAGCCCAGCAGGCCGGCCTCCCGCCAGGCCGGCATCGCAGCGACAAACTCCCCGGTGTTCCGGTCGGGATCCCACGGCCCATCCGGGTAGCGCCACTGATCCCGAGTCATCGGATTGAGATCGTCAAAGATCCCCTGCACCGTCCGCGAGTTGAGCAAAAGCCCCTCGATCCGCCAACCCTTGTACCAGCGACCGGCATAGGTCAGCTCGCCATTGACCGTGAAGGATGGCCCCTCGATGCCGACCACGGTTCGTCGTGTGGCAAGAGCCATAGGTGCCTACCCCCTACATCCGCCTGCCGATGGAAAAGGCCTGGCCCAGGAACTCCCCCACCCCATAGTACCCGCGGTTCTCTGGCGCGAACAGGATCGGTCTGACCTTCTCGATGTCGAGCGCGCCCCCTTCTCCCAGCACGGACTCTTCAGCCTTGATGTCCACAACCTCGCCAATGAACTGGGTATGCAGGCCGATCTCGATGGTGTGCAACAGCTTGCACTCTAGCGCGAACGGAAACTCCCCCACATAGGGCGCGTCCACGAGTTCGCTCGGCACAGCGGTCAGCCCCGTCACGGCGAACTTGTCCACGTCCCTCCCCGAGGCCAGGCCAAAGTAGTCGGCTTGCTCGACGTACGATTCCGAGGGAATGCTGAGGGTGAACGCTTTGCGCGCCACAATGTTTCCGTACGTATAGGTGGCTTTTCTCAGCGACACAGCGACGCAGGGCGGTCGCGAGCAGCAGATCCCTCCCCATGCCGCGGCCATCACGTTCGCTTTTCCCTGGTCATCGTATGTACCGACGATCAACACCGGTGTGGGGTATACGATCGTCTTGGCGCCTACAGACTTTTTCACGGTCATCCTCCATCTCGGTATCTCAAAGCAGTCACCTGTGCACGAGCCCTCATTATAGCCCAAGGACAGATCCGACACAAGTGTGTTTGCCCCCGTACGTCTGAAGACAGGCCAACGAAGCGGGAGCGTGGTCACAGCAAGAAAGGGACAGCCACTCCACGTGCTGTCCCTTTCTTCAACCCTGAACTCAGATCAAAGCAGCGCGGACCGCCTACGGGAATATCCCCCGAGTCTGAACAGCGTTGGCAACTTCGCCCACCGCCAGCATGTATGCCCCCAGCCGCAGAGGAACGTGATGCCTCTCGCTCAACTCCCACACCCTCTGGAAGGCCTGAACCATGATCCGCTTCAGGTGGCGGTTCACCTCCGCTTCCTCCCAGAAAAAGCACTGCATATTCTGCACCCACTCGAAATAGCTGACCACGACGCCGCCAGCGTTCGCCAGGATATCAGGGACGACGACGATCCCCCGGTCGTGCAACACCTTATCTGCCTCGGGGGTAGTAGGTCCATTGGCGGCCTCGACGACCATCGTGGCCTGAACCTGCGGTGCATTGTCGGCGTGGATCTGGTGTTCCAGGGCAGCGGGGATCAGCACATCCACCTTGCTGGTCAGCAGTTCGTGGTTGCTGATCCTATCGACTCCCGGTGCGTGGAATCCTTCCAGCAGTCGGCCCGGATGGCTATCTACGTGGCGATCGATAGCGTTGATCTCCAGCCCTCCGGGAGCGTACAAGCCCCCGCTGATGTCACTGACGGCTACGACCCTGCACCCCAATTGGTTTAGGATCTTGGCCGCGGCAGACCCGACATTGCCGTAGCCCTGAATGGCCACGGTTGTCTCTGACAGCCGCCTGCGCTGGCGCTTGAGCAGTTCTGTGGTGATCAACGCTACGCCGCGCCCTGTCGCCTCCTTGCGCCCCTGGGATCCCCCCAGTGAGACCGGCTTGCCAGTCACGATCTCCATCGTCGCCACGTTCTGGAGCATGCACACCGTATCGGCGATCCAGGCCATGATCTGCGCGTCCGTGTTCACATCTGGAGCGGGGATGTCCCGTCTGGGGCCGAGGATCGGCATGATCATGGATGTGAAACGACGCGTGAGCCGGCAGATCTCCTCCCTGGACATCTGCTTGGGGTCGCACTGAACGCCTCCTTTGGCCCCTCCGTACGGTATGCCGACGACTGCGCACTTCCACGTCATCAGGGCGGCCAATGCCCTGACCTCGTTGGGACATACAGCCGGGTGATACCGGATGCCTCCTTTGCATGGACCCCGCGCGCTGGAATGCTGGATACGATAACCCGTGAACACGCGGATCGGCCCATCGTCCATCCTCACAGGAACGGCGACCGTAAGCTCTCGCTCAGGCTGTCGGAGGATGGCGTGTATGCCAGGATCCAGGTTGATTCTCTCAGCCACATCGTCCAACATGCCCAAGACCGTGTCCCATAGGTCTCGCCGCCGAGGCCTGGTCACCACAAAATCAGGAGGCAGGTGAGCCAATGCTTCGCCGGCGACACCAGACGCTCTGTGCTGCTCGCTCACAGGCTCCTCCTTGTGCTATCTCCGCGCTCCCAGACCTGCATAGGCCGATGATGGATCGAGTGGAGCAGTGCGCCATGTCCAATGCAGCCCTCGACGTCTGCATCGTCGACCACATGTGCGTCCAGCAGGCTCTTCACCGCAGGTCGGACGAGCAGATCGGTGCAGGCCTGGGCGAGAGCGCGATCCAGGGCCGCGATCAAGGAACACAGGGCTGCAGTTCTGGGTTCCGACCAGACGATCAGATGGATCACCAGGCTGCCCTGACTGGACACGCCGAAGCACAGATCCTCGGGTGTCGCGTCATAGTCGAGGATGTAGACGGCCTTCACGTTCCTATCCATCGATCCCAGGGCACTGGCTACCTGCACTGCCGTCCTGTAGAGCCAGTACCCGCAAGCCGCTCTGTCCCGCTGCCGGAGCAGACCAACGACGGCCTCATGGTTTTCCATACCCATCTTTTGCGCACAGAAGACCAGAGCCTCGTTCAGCACGCCCTCGATCGCCTCGGTCGCGCTTGGTGACTCTCCGGGAGACACAAGCCCGATTTCCATCGCATCCGCACGTGTTCTGACCAGGGTCCCAGCCATCCCAACATCTCCTCTCTTGTCCCCCACATCCCTTCGATACCGTCCGCGCCCTCATGGTAGCACAAAGCGCATCGGAATCGAATAAAAGCCACACCAGAGTTCATGAAAATGGCATGAGAAAACCTCCGCGGATGTGTCGTCCGGGAGGCCAAAAAAGTGAAAGGGAGCGAGGCAGACGATTGGCTCAGGCGCTCTGCCGTCGGCCTTCGTCAGGACAGGCAAGCATATAGCCCACACCCTGTGAGGTCAGGATGTATTGGGGATCAGAGGGATCTGCCTCCAGCTTGCGCCGCAGGTAGCGCACATAGGCCCGCAAATAGTCGACGTCATCCCAGTACTCCGGCCCCCACACCATCGTCAACAGGTCCTCGTGTGTGACGACCCGGTTGGCGTGCAGGGCCAGCCTGCGGAGCAGCGCATACTCGGTGCGGGTCAAGTGCACGTGCTCACCGCGCACTCGGGCGGAACGCCTCGCAAAGTCGATCTCTAGCTCACCGCAGCGGAGCGTAGAGTCGGCCCCTTCCTCAGATCGTTCAGAGCGCCGCAAGACCGCTCTCACCCGAGCGACCAGCTCCTTGGCGCTGAACGGCTTGGTCAGATAGTCATCCGCTCCCACCTCAAAGCCCTGCAGGATTTCGCTCTCCCGGGCTCTTGCCGTAAGCATAACGACCGGGACGTTGGAGAACTCGCGGATGCGCCGACAGACTTCATACCCATCCGGCCCGTGAGGAAGCAGGATGTCCAACAGAACCAGGTCGGGCTGCTCCAGGGCGAACACCTCGACGGCAGACTCCCCAGTGTCGGCTGAAACCACTTGGTAGCCCACTGCCTTGAGCACCTCGCTGATCAGACGCACCACTCGAGGTTCATCTTCGACAACCAGGATTTTCTCAGCCATGCCCTCGCTCAGCCCCTCTCTCCAGGGGAAGTGTAAAGGTAAAGATACTGCCTTCTCCCAGCTTGCTTTCTGCCCAGATTCGTCCCCCGTGACCCTCTACGATAGTGAGCGCGATCGGCAGTCCCAAGCCTGAGCCCACTACATGCCTGCCCGGACCCGACTCGACGCGGAAGAACTTTTCAAAGAGCCGGTTGAGATGCTCAGGGGCGATGCCTACCCCCTGGTCTGCCACACTGACCTCCACGTGCGCACCCTGGACCTGCCCTCGGACCACGATGATGCCCCCCTGTGGCGAGTACTTGACTGCGTTGTCCAGCAGGTTGCGCAAGACCTGGGCGATGCGACCAGGGTCGGCCTCCACGATCGGAAAGGCCTCCGGGAAATCGACCACGATGCGGTGCTTGGCAGTCTGGTGCGCGACCTCGTTCACGACGATCCTGGCCAGACGAGGCACCCTCACCGGCTCCAGCTCGAGCCTCAGTAGCCCGGCATCAATGATCGACGACTCGAGAAAGTCGTGGATCAAACCAGTCAGCACATCACACTCCTCGTCAATGGCCTGCAGGAATTCCCGCTGTGTCTCGGGGTCAAAAGTGGCCTCTTCCATGAGCAGCGCCGTCGAGAAGCCCTTGATCGAGGTCAGTGGGGTACGCATCTCGTGAGCCAGCGTGGAGATCAGTTCCGCCTTGAGACGGTCTGCTTCCTCAAGCGCGCGGGTGGTCGGACGCCTGTCCCTCAGACGGGCGTTCTCAATGGCCAGGGCGATCAGGTAGGCCACATCCTCCAAGAAGGGCAGGTCAGCGCGCGTGAAGCGAGCCCTCCCGCTGCGGCTCTCCAGTACCAAGACGCCCACTTTTGCGTGAGAAGCGACCAACGGCACACAGACAGCGCTGTGCGGTTCTTTGAGACCCGCGGCGGCCTGTCTGAGCAGCTCATGGTTCGTCGCGCTCAGGTCTGCCTGCATTGCTACGATCTCTTCTGCAGAGGAGTACAGGGCAGCCTGACCCGCCTGGAGAGTGCGACCACTCATCGCTTCTCCTGGTGCCACCCGGACGTCTCTCAGGACATCAGGGTCGTAGCCATGCGCTCCACACACGGTGAGCCGATCGCTGGCCTGGTCATATAGGAAAAAGAGGCCGGTGTCCGCCGCCTCCAACGTGGCGATGAGGCAGCACAGAAACCTGGCAACTACATCCTCCAGATCGTGCTGAAGGGCCAGGATCTTGGCGATCTCGAGCAAAGCGGACAGCCGCTGGTCCTCACTTGCTGCAGAAGCCCGCTGGGATGTGAGAGCGTTAGTGAGACCAGGGTCTCGCACGTCACTGCACTGACCGGACATTCGCAGAGTCCTAGGATCTCGAGCGGTTTCTTTCAACCTGCACACGCCGCTGAGGTGAATGATAGGCCTATTAAACCCCTGGTCTGCTTTCTTGTCAAGCCGACGTACAGTGCACGTGGTCTACGTCTCAGGGGAGCAAACCAGGGAGAATGGAGACCGGCGCACCCCAGGCCGAGGAACGAACACAGTGTCAGAGGGAGATCGCCACGCTGCCGTCAGAGATGCCTCAGCAACCACTTGGGCCGGGCGACGGCAAAGCCAGGAACAAGACGCGTCTCCAAAAGACAAAGGGCGCTTGCGCGGAGCGAGGCACTGCGCGACTGGTGGGGAAAACGAGCCAGTCGGCGACGGGGTCATGCGGATTCCGCAGCCAGGCCTCCGGCGGATCGGCGTTACCTCCGGTCCCGGGGATCTTGGTACACCGTCGATTCCATGAGAAACCCGAGCACACGCCGAACGGTAACCCCTCCCTGGACCATCTTTGGGCGTCGGTAGATGAACCAGTACACGATGGCGACGATGAACCCGCCCCCAAAGATGTTCCCCGTGGTGACAGAGACCAGATTCGAAACAAAGCCCCACATATCCAGACGGATCAGGTCGTCGGCCACTCTACCCGCCGCGGCGACCACCTCGGGCTCTCCTTTCATCAGGAGCCCCATAGGGATAAAGTACATGTTGGCGATGCTGTGCTCAAAGCCCGAGGCCACAAACGCTGTGATCGGGAACACGATAGCCAGGATCTTGTCTGTCACGCTTCGCCCACTGAGGCACAACCACACGGCGAGGCAAACGAGCGTGTTGCACAGGATACCCCGGGCAATTCCCTCGGCGAAGGATAGACTGACCTTTGCGCTGGCGATGTTGAGAGCCGTAGCGCCAACGTGATAGTCGGCAAAGGTCCACTGCCTGGTCAGGTACACGAGCATCACGGTTCCCAAAGACCCGACCAGGTTCCCCAGATGGACGACGACCCAGTTGCGCATGAGTCGTCCCAGAGTCAGCTTGCCCCCCACCCAAGCCATCACGATCAGGTTGTTGCCTGTGAAGAGCTCGGCTCCAGCGACGACCACCAGGATCAAGCCCAAGCTAAAGACCAACCCGCCTACGAGCTTTTGGAGCCCGTAGCCCAGGTTGCTATCGGTGATCACCAGCGCATAGAACTGGGCCCCCAGCCCAATGAAAAAGCCAGCCAGGGCAGCCAAAGCAAACATGCTCCAGAAGTCCAGGCTGGCCTTCTTGACACCCACGTCCTCCATCCGCTCTGCCAGCTCGGGAGGAGGAAGGGCATCGATACTCACCTGGTTACTCATGCCGGGACACCCTCAACAGCCCCAGGAGCTCAATGACTTGCCGGCCCTTGAGCAAGCTCCGCACGACCCGGAAGTATGACCCGGATCTGCCGGATCTCTTCCCGTGCGAACTGCCACAGGCCAACCAGTAGCATGATCCAGACCACTGCCGGCACAAGGACGGTGACAGCAAGGCCAAAAAAAGCAAAGATTCCTGTCACATTTCCCATCATCCTCTCTCCTGTACGCTACCAGTCGCAGACCACCCCGGATCCCCGTGGATCGGCTCCAGGACTCAGGGCGGGCAGGGAACCGGCACGCTCGGCCCCTGATGCCCTACCAGATCTCCTGCTGCAGCCGGCACCACAACTACGTGCTCTGACACAGGGTCAGCTTGCCGATTCGAGCCTCTGTCCAGACGATGTCTCCGCTCAGCAGGGCTGCCTTTTCCTGAGCGCTCAGGCAATACCCGCGAAGGGCCTCGTCTCCCCGATAGGTCATCTGTGCGACAAACCCGTCGTCGTTCGCGGCTCGCTCCAATAACCTCAGGATCTCGTGCTTGTGGATCGAGTCCTCACGGCTTGCAGGGGTCCGCGAGACAGCAGGTGCTCCCACCCTCGTCCATACCCTCTCCTGGATCATCTCGGTCTTTCCTTTCTAGCACCGGTTTCCTGCCCCTGGTGCGGTGCCCCACTGTGCACGGCGCGTGTACGCTTGCCGTGGGTCTATCCTGATCACAGTATATCCCGGCAGATAACCCCTGTCATCAGCGAACAGGCGGATTCCTCCACTGCACACATGGCCTGTGTCTCACATTTCTATGCCGCGCAACACCCATAGTCAGCCTAGGCCAAAGATGTAGCAGTTTAGGGCCATCACTAGGCCAAAGTGCTTGTGCGCCCAGACGGCCAAGCGCCGGTCCAGGCTTGCCTCACCGACCTAGATCGTCTATAATCTGGGGTGGGACCTCACAAGCAGGCACCGTAGGCATACGCAGACAAGCCTGTCGTGTGGAATAAAGCAGCAGCCGGTCGCTAGAGGCGCCGTGATTCAGTGCTTGTGCGCCGCCCGCCCAGTAACCGAGGTGAGAACCTATGGATCCGATCACGGTCATGCTCGTCGAAGACCACGTCCTGATGCGCGAGGGTACAAGGGAATTGTTGGACCGGGAGGAGGATATCCAGGTCATTGCGGAAGCTGGGGACGGAGAGCAGGCCGTGTGGCTCGCCAACACGCAGCGCCCGGATGTGATCATTATGGATATCGCTATGCCCAAGCTCAACGGCCTGGAAGCCACGAGGACGATCAAGGCTGCCAACCCTGGCTGCGCAGTCCTGGTGCTCACCGCCTACGACGACGACCAGTATGTCTTTGCCTTCCTTGAGGCTGGTGCGGCAGGGTACCTGCTCAAGGACGTCAGCATCGATGAGCTGATCAAGGCCATCCGTGCCGTGTACGCTGGGGAATCCGTACTTCATCCAGCCGTTGCCCGCAAGGTGATCGACTACTTTGTCGGCCGCAAAGAGCTCCAGCAGGTCGACCTGGAATCTGACCAACTCACCGCACGCGAGCAAGAGGTTCTCAAGCTGGCAGCCAAGGGGATGACGAACCGCGAGATCGCCAGCGAACTCTCCATCAGTCCGCGCACCGCACAGGTTCACCTGAGCAATATCTTTGCCAAGCTGGGGGTTGGCTCGCGAACGGAGGCTGTGCTCTATGCCCTGCGCAAGGGCTGGCTTCCCCTGGCGGATACACTTTGATGTGCGAACGGACCGTCGGTCAAGGAGGCACGTGCAATGGCCCCGAGCTCCGCATCGAGACGACGACAGTGGATCAAAGTGGTGACCCGCATCCCCTTCTGGGCAGTCGTGGTGACGCTCGCCGCGATCATCTTGTTGCACTATGCGACGGCCCAGACTCGTCCCCTCCCAGCCTCGGTCCGTGCTTTTGTCACCCGCCATTCGGTTGAGCGCATCCTATTCCTGCTTCCTGTGGCCCTGGCGACCTCCGCGTTCAGATGGCGTGGAGGAGCGGCTGCCCTGACCGTGGCCATCCTCTCTATGCTGCCCAGAGCCCTGTGGATCTCTCCTACCCCGGTCGACGCCTTGGTAGAGACCGCAGCCACCGCCGTGGTCGCCTCTTCTGTGATCTACCTGATCGAAGGGCAGATCAGGGAGCGGGTGCGGCGCCAGCAGATGGTTGACCAACTCGGGGCCCTCAATGCGATCGCCGGAATCCTGGCCGAGTCTCTGGAGCTAGAGCAGATCCTCGATCGGGCCATTGATAAAGTGCTCCAGGTGACAAGCTATGAGGTCGGACTGGTCTTCCTGGTGGATCGCCACACTCAGGAACTCGCCCTCGCCGCCTACCGGGGCGTGTCAAAGGGAGCAGCGGCCGATCTGGCACGCCCTGAGGTGAGCGAGAGAGCCTACGGACAGGTCGCTCGTTCAGGGGATCTGACCGTCCTTCTACATACGCATCCAGTGAGTTCTCGACTGCGCGGCGAGAGGCTGCAGACACAGATCGCCGTGCCCTTGAGATCCAAGCGGGCCATCCAGGGGATATTGGTCGTGGCCTGTCGAGATGGGCGCCAGCCGCGCTCAGAGGAGCTAGATCTCTTGACGGCGGTCGGCAACCAGATGGGCATCGCCATCGAGAACGCTCAACTTTACCGCAGCATGCGCTTCTATGCACGCGAGGTCACGCAGGCACAGGAGGATGAGCGCAGACGCATCGCACGTGAGCTTCACGACGAGACGATCCAGACGCTGATCGTCATCCTGAGACGCCTGGAAGCGCTGCCCGGTCGACGTGAGCCCCTCCCCGAGGCCACCGCGGCATACGTGGAAGGGTTGCAGGACCTGCTGCGGGATGCCGTGCGCGGCATCCGCCGGTTCATCCAGGATCTCCGGCCGGCCGCCCTGGACCATCTGGGCTTCGTGCCCGCGGTAGAGGGCCTCGCGGCCGATCTCACCGAAAGAGAGAGTGTCCAAGTAGACGTCAGGGTGGAAGGAGAGGCGAGGCGCCTTGCGCCTGAAGAGGAACTCATCCTGTTTCGCATCGCCCAGGAGGCCCTGAACAACGTCAGGCGACATTCCGGGGCTTCCAAGGCAGCTGTCCAGGTGACGTTCCACTCGGACAGCGTGCAGATGGTCATCGAGGACAACGGTGGGGGCTTTGACGTTCCGGAAAGGGTAGATGATCTGGTACCCACGCGCAAATTGGGGCTGGTCGGTATGTACGAGCGTGCGCGCACGCTCGGCGGCTCGCTTGACATCCGGTCGTCCCCTGGTCAGGGCACAGCGATCACTGTGTTCGTGCCTGTTCAGCCGCAGGGACAGAGATGACCTGCGTCAGCTCCCAGCAGCTCGAAAGGTCGCACTCACGATAGCCTGGGCTTCTTCCTGGATCTTGCGGAGGTGCTCCGGCCCGCGAAAGCTCTCTGCATAGATCTTGTAGACATCCTCGGTGCCCGATGGTCGCGCCGCGAACCACCCATTCTCCGTGGTCACCTTGAGGCCGCCCAGCGGCGCCCCGTTGCCCGGCGCGTGCGTCAGCTTGCTGAGGATGCGCTCGCCGGCCAGTTGTACCGCAGTGACGTCCTCTGGCGACAGGCCGCTCAAGGCCGCCTTTTGACCCGGGGTCGCTGGCACATCTATCCGCTCATATACAGGACTGCCAGACCGTCCCTCCAGGGCACGGTAGTGCTCGCCCGGGTCTTGCCCGCTCACCGCCGTGATCTCCGCCGCTAGCAGATCCAGGAGAATGCCGTCTTTGTCCGTTGTCCAGACAGATCCATTCACCCGCAGGAAAGAAGCCCCCGCACTCTCCTCCCCACCAAAGCCGCACGAGCCATCCAGCAGTCCGTCCACGAACCACTTGAACCCGACCGGCACCTCCCACAACGTGCGCCCCAGCGATGCGGCCACGCGGTCGATCATCGAGCTTGAGACAAGCGTCTTTCCCACGTAGGCATCTGGTCGCCACCCGGGGCGATGACGATAGAGATACCAGATCGCAACTGCCAGGTAGTGATTCGGGTTCATCAGTCCAGCGCTGCGGGTGACAATGCCGTGCCGGTCATAGTCTGGATCGTTCCCAAAGGCCACGTCGAACCTGTCCCTGAGCTCAATCAGTCCGGCCATCGCATAGGGCGAGGAGCAGTCCATACGGATCTTGCCGTCCCGGTCGAGGGTCATGAACGAGAAGGTCGGGTCCACGCGGCGGTTGACGACCTCGATGTCCAGTCCATACAGATCGGCGATCGGATCCCAGTATGCGATCCCTGCCCCACCCATTGGATCGACGCCGATCTTGAGGCCCGTCGAGGCGATGGCGCGCATGTCGATCGCGGCCTCCAGATCCTGCACGTAGGGCAGCACATAGTCGCGCTCGTGCGTGGTGCTGGCCTCAAGTGCCCGCTGGAAAGGCATGCGACTGACCTCTCTCAAGCCCCCGCGGAGGATCTCGTTCGCTCGCTCCTGGATCATCTGCGTCGTCCCCGTGTCTGCCGGCCCCCCGTGCGGCGGATTGTACTTGAACCCGCCGTCACTCGGCGGGTTATGAGAGGGCGTGATCACCACCCCATCGGCAAGCCCGGAGGCCCTCCCTCGGTTATAGGTCAGGATGGCGTGCGAGATGACCGGCGTGGGCGTGTAGCCCCGGCCTGCCTGGATCACGATGTTCACCCCGTTCCCGGCAAGGACTTCCACCGTCGAAGCGAAAGCGGCCTCCGACAGGGCATGCGTGTCCATCCCCACGTACAGGGGTCCCGTAACGCCCCGAGCGCGCCGCAGCTCGCAGAGGGCCTGGCAGATGGCCCATACGTGGGCCTCGTTGAAGCTGTTGTCGAGCGAAGATCCGCGGTGTCCCGAGGTCCCAAACGCCACCTGCTGCCCAGGCTGGCTCGCGTCCGGCTTGTGCGTAAAGTAGGCAGAGACCAGGCGCGGGATGTCGGGCAGCAGCTCATAGGGAACCGGTTGGCCCGCAAGCGCGTGCACGTCCATAGAAGGACCTCCAATGTAGCGAATCACCACGTACGGTGCTTGCTTACTCTTCCGCAGTGACGGCCCTCAGAATCTCGTATTCCCGGCGTTGGAGCAGACGGGCCAGCGGCTTGAGGGTCAGGGCATAGAGCCCAATGCTGTAGGCCGCGCCCAATGGCAGAGTGAGGAACAGCCCCGGCCTCCAAAAGACATAGGGGAGCACGATAAACGCCAGGACCGGCGGCGCGGAGACCGCCCAGGCCAGCATACCCCAGAAGTTTCCCTGGCGGCGGCTCCGGCTGAACTTGAGCTGAGTGCGATATGGCCCGATGATCGCCGCCAGGTTGTAGGCCGGTGTGCCCCCGATCTGCAGGCAGGTTCCCAGGTACAAGAGCATAGGAAACACCTGCCAGGAGCGCGTCAGGAGCGCGATCCCCAGCGAGAGGACGAACCACATCGCACTCGCGTACAGCAGGACAGCCAGGTTCGCCGAGAGGATCGCGTATCGACGATCGAGGGGAGAGTGGGCCAGCACCGCAAAGCCATCCCGATCGATGGTCCCAAAGTAGTTGGCGGTCATCGCCATGTTGATCACCATGCCTACCATGGTCACCGCCAGGCCACCCGCAAGCAGGGGCAGGGCCTCCCGCACCGTGGAGGAGGCTCTGCTCTGAGCGATGCCTCGCAGGGGAAACGTCATGGACACCGCCATCACCAGGGCTGAAAAGACCATCCGCCGGGGCATCGGGCTGCGCAAGAGATAGAGCCAGTCCTTCCGGAACAGCGCCCAGAATGCCGGGGGACCCGGCACTCTCAGCCGCACTCGTCTATGGCTGCGCACCCGCTCAGCACCAATGCCGAGCGCCGCCCCATGCATCAGTCGACGCGTGATCCCAGCGTGCACCCACAGGAGCAGGGCGGCAAACGCTGTCGACAGCGCGAGGAACAGGACGGACCGCCCCCACTCTCCTTTCAGCGCCAGCCCCATTCCCGCTGCCGCCCAGCCCGGGGGCAGCCAGATCAGCCAGCGTGACGGCTGCAGGATCTCCAAGGCGGCGACAGGGTCGTTCGCTGCCGCCGCTTGCTCTAGTCCCTTGAGCAGAGGGATCCGGGCGAGACGGGAGAGCGCGGTATAGTTTTCGGTGAAGAGCTGGGTCAGGTACTGGCCTGCCCAACAGAGCATAAAGGGCAGCGTGAGCAAGCCAATCACCCACGCCCGCAAGCGCCGGTCACCCGACACCAGATCAAAGAAATCGTCCATGATCCGCCCGGTCAGCACCAGGAAGGCATAGGTAGGCAGCGCGCCGATCACGATCAGAGGAAGGGCGAGGGGTTGGTGCCATGCCAGGCCCACGACCTCACCCAACAGGATGGGTGCCGTCCACAGGCCGGTCATCGTCAACATCGACATCAGCGTGCTGCCAACGACGATGCTGCGAAAGCGCACGGGGTGAGGGAACAGGGTGGACATATCAAACCGCTCGATGATCTGCGAGCTGTAGGACGCCGGCAGGAGGAGCCACACGCCGAATAGGAACACATTGACCACCATGGCCAGCTCGTAGGCAGCACTGGGGGAGAGCAGGATCAGGCCCACAGCCAGTCCGCCGCCCAGCACCACGAACGAGGGAAAGGTGATCAGCAGCACGAGGGCACGGGACAGCACTTGCAGCAGGCGAAGCGCGTCGCTGGTTCCCCGAGTGCGAAAGATTCGGCTCGTCAGCTTCCACTGCAGCCAGAAGAGTGTCCTCAGCTCACTCCACATTCGCTGCCTCTGGTCCGAATCCCGGACCCGCCCCAGGGTTGCCATTCATTCACGTAGGCTCCTTTCCAGTCAGCCAGCCCAAGAGCCCTTCATCCTCTATCTCTGCGCCCACTGTGCGGATGAACACGTCCTCGAGCGGCGCCTCGGGGGGCAGTCCGGCGCGCTGCCGCAGCTCGGGAATGCTGCCCACGCCGACCAGTTGCCCCTTGTTGATAATGCCGACCTGGTCGCAGAAGCGTTCGGCCAGCTCCATCACGTGCGTCGAGAAAAAGACGGTCGTTCCTCGCTGGGACACCATCTCGCGCAGCACTTCTTTGACTGCCCGGGCAGAGATGGGATCGATCCCTTCGAATGGCTCGTCGAGGAACAGGATCTCCGGGGCGTGGATCAACGCACAAGCCAGGGCCGTCTTTTTGCGCATGCCGTGCGAGTAGTCGAGGATCATCTTGTCCGCGCTGTCTCCCAACTCCAGCAGCTCCAGCAGAGGTGGGATGCGGCGCTCGATCTCGGCGTGAGGGAGGCCGTGCAGCCGGCCTACCAGCTCGACCTGTTCGCTGGCGGTCAGCCGCTCATAGAGGCTCAGTTCCTCCGGCACCACGCCGATGCGGCGCTTGACCTCCAGTGGTTCCCTCTGGATGTCAAAGCCGGCGACCCAGGCCGTCCCGGCGCTGGGCGGCAGCAGGCTGGTCAGCATGTTGATGGTCGTCGACTTGCCCGCCCCGTTGGGGCCGAGAAAACCAAAGATGACGCCTTTACGTACGACGAGGTCTAGGCGATCGACAGCCACCAGGCTGCCGAAACGCCGCGTGAGGCTCTCCGTCCGAATGACCAAGCCATCCTCTCCGCCCACGTACCCTCCTCTCTCAACACTCGCGCGCACGGTGAGACCTACAGGTCCTCCATCGACAACGGCTCAAAGGTCGTCCGCAGGTCCTGCGTCTGGCCCGTCTCCGCCGCGCGATAGCCCGCCTCGATGATGTCGATCACGTGGCGAGCGTGCTCGGCACTGGCGATCGAAGGTTTGCCCTCTCGGATCCAGTCGACGAGCTGCATCAGATCCTCAAAGACGTGAGACTCTGCCATCGTGGTGTGCTCGCCTACCACGTGCGGCTGGTGGTCGTCGAGCAGCTTGAGGTCTCGGTCCCCGATTCGCGTGCCGATCAACGACGCCTGTGTGCCGTAGACATTCGGCAGAAACCCCTGGTTGACCCTGCCTGCCACCGTGCCATAGACAAACCCGAAAAAGGACTCCCCAAAGTCGACCAGGATCAGCGTGCTATCGTCCATATCACAGGCGATCGTTCTGCCCCGGAACTCGCGCTCGGGCAGCACCAGGCCCGAGAGGGCGGTCACCCGCCGTGCTGGCCCCAGGATGCCGGTCAGGTTGTGCAGAGCATAGACCGTCACGTCATACTGCGGCCCACCGCCGGGCTTTCGAAAGTACCAGCTTGGGTCGACATTGGTCAGCACGTCCTCGCCAGTGCGGAATTCCTCCTCCAGGTGATAGTCCTTGATCGCCACCCCCGCTGCAGCCCAAACCAATCTGCCCAGCGTCCCCTCCAGGATCGCCTTGCGGATCCTCTGGTTGTAGGGGTGGAGCATCATCCCTGGCGAAGCCACCAGGTGCACACCCACTTCCGCGGCTCGGGCGATGAGGCGGTCGGCCTCGCCCACGGTGGTGGTCATGGTCTTGTTAAAGTGAACGTGCTTGCCCGCGTCGACTGCCATCATGCCCTGCTCATAGTGCAGGCCAATGGGCGAGCACAGCGTCACTGCGATCACCGCAGGGTCGTCGAGCAGTTCCTCGTACGTCTCATAGAACGCACCCACGCCATACTTGAGTGCCGCCGCCTCAGCGCGCCCCGGCACGGGATCGCAGACCGCAGCCAGGCGCACGCGATCTTGCACGTCCGGCTGGCTCAGGTGCATCATCGCCGCACGGATGCCGATCGCGCCGGCACCCACCACCCCCATGCCAACAGGCTCCCTCATCTGTCATCCCTCCTATGCTACCGCTCGGGCAGGTACTCGCGCCACGATGTGCGCGGCTCCCATCCAACCGTCGCGCGCAGCCGCTTGTTGGACAGGAACGACGCGTGCCCCTCCAGATCCCTGACCAGCGGCAAAAGATCGGGCCGGAAGCGCTCGATCAGCTCGCGCGATGGTTCGAGGAGCGTGGTGTCGTCCCCGTTGCAAAAGAAAGCGCCGTGTGGCGCGATCTTGCCCTCCTGCGCCCGTTCCATCAGCAGGCGATGCGCCGAGGCCACGTCCTCGCTGCCTACCCACGCCCACAGCCACTCATTCCACCCCGTGACCGGTTTGGCATTGTCGGCGATTGCCTTCCGGCGCTCCGCGTTGCAGATCCCCGCCGCGCGCACGGCGTAGGTCTGTATCCCGTAGGCACTCGTGTAGGACGCCAGGAGCATCTCTCCTGCGCGCTTGCTGTAGGAATAAGAGTCTTCCACCGCCGAGGGGTGCTCCTCGTCCACCGGCAGATAGCGGAACGGAAAGGGGGTATCGCTGATCCGGTAGCCGTGACCCAGGGCGCAGTTGCTCCCCGTCATCACAAAGATCCCGACCCCGTTGGCCACAGCAGCCTGGAGGAGGTAGTACGTGCCCATCACATTCGAGCGCATCGTCGTGTCAAAGGGGATCCCACGCTCCTCGGCGGACGGCCGCTCGCCTGGGTGGTCGGTCGGCCATGGCTGCGCCGCCAGGTGCTGGACGGCATCGTAGCCGCCCTGCAGAGCTCGCGCGCAGTCATCGTACACGGCGATGTCCCCCTGAACCCACGGCAGATGGCTCAGCGCCTCGCCCGGCTGGCGACGCGTAAAGAGGACCAGATCGTGCCCGGCCCGCTCCAGCTCATCGACGACGTACGGGCCCAGCCTTCCGCTGCTTCCCGTCACGAGAACTCTCATGCTT
>JADHXD010000099.1 GCA_016783145.1 Anaerolineae bacterium | reverse complement strand
GACGTTGGCGCTGCTCAGGGCAAACCCCAAGCCGGCGGCGATGAGCAGCGCCGGTTCGTGAACGCAGCCCACCATGGTCGTCATCCGGGCCGCGCGGGCGATGGCGTCCATCTGCCGGGCGCAGCGCACACCCCCACAGGTGACCAGCTTGATGGTCAGTCCGTGAGCGGCTCGCCGGCTGGCGACCTCGAGAGCAGAGGTGGGCCCCGTGACGCTCTCGTCCGCCAGGATAGGGACTGGACTGCGCCGGGTCACCTGTCGCAGGGCATCCAGGTCTGCGGCGGGCGTGGGCTGCTCGATCATCTCGAGCTTGCCCTCGAGGGCATGGGCCACGGCTAGTGCCTGTTGAACGGTGTACCCCTGCTCCACATCCAGGCGCAGGATCAGGTTGGGCAGCGCATCGTGGACGGCCCGCGCACGGAGCACATCCTGCTCCGCATCGTGACCGCTCTTGATCTTGATGATCCGGAATCCCTGCCGGGCCCGGTCGCGGGCCAGTTCGACGGTTTCCTGGACCGTGGCAACGTCGATGGTGATCGAGGTCTGGATGCGCTGGCGATAGCCGCCCAGCATACGGTAGAGGGGTAGGCCGGCAGCCAGGCCAAGGAGGTCGTAGAAGGCCATGTCAAAGGCACACAGCGCCGAGCGGGTGTCCCCGGCGACCTGCTCCAGCTCAGCCAGGGCGTACTCGGTGTTCAGCGGGTTCAGGTCGCGCGCGCGGTCCGCGCACGCGCGGCAGGCACGCAGGACCTCACCCGGAGACTCGTCGGTGAACGCCGGATCCACGGACGTGCAGCCCCAAGCCACAGCTCCCTGCCGTGTTTCGACGCGAACAAAGATGCATGCCACCTGATCCACCTGGATCCCGGAGGGCGCGCGATAGGGCAGGCGCAACCTGAGATTGACCGGCACGACCTCCACGTGTGTGATCTGCATCAGGGCCCCTCCTTTCTTCGTAGAACGGACCGCGCCACACAGAGCTCGGCGCACACGACCCAGCGTCGGGTTCCAATGTCCATTGTAGCATCGATCGCTACGCATGACAAGCAAATGACGCGTTCCATTTGACCAAGCTCTCTCGTAGACCTATAATGGGGCGTGCCGTTCCCGGCCACCCGCCCTTTGCGACGCTTCACAGGAGATCGTCACCGCGCAGTCCATCACACGTTCGGCACGCTCGCTCTACCGCTGGCTCCAGACCGACAGAGCCACCATTGCCGGCACGGCCTTGCTGGCGCTCGTCCTCTTTGCGACCACCCTGCAGACGGACATCAACGGCGACCGGGGGCCTTTCGCCACCGACATTGGCGAGATCCAGAACGCGCTGCCGCGCTGGGGGATCCTCCACTTTCACAGCTATCCCCTCTACAGCTTGCTGGGCTCGGCGTTCGTCACCCTTCTGCGCCCAATGGGCATCCAGCCGGCAATGGGCGCGTCGCTCTATTCCGCCGTCTGGGGGGCAATCTGCGTGGGCTTGCTGGTCGCCATTGCCCGGGCGATCGACGTGCCGCCTCTGGCGTCCGCCGGAGGCGGGCTGATCCTGGCCCTGTCCACCTCGATGTGGGTCGATTCCTCGATCGCCGAGATCCACACCATGACCACGGCCCTGATGCTGGGCGCCCTGTTCGCCGCCGTGCGCTACGGCCGTGGCGGGCAGCGGCGCGACCTGCTGTGGCTGGCCTTCCTGACCGGTCAGGCGGTCGCACACCAGCCCGCATCGGTCCTGCTCGGGCCCGCGCTCGCCGTCCTGATCCTTCGGCAGTGGCGCGCGCTCCCGGGCATGCTCCGGCGAACGCTGCCCGCGGCCATGGGCCTGGCCCTGTTAGGCCCCCTCACCTACCTCTACCTCCCGATCCGTGCCTGGCAGGGAGCGGACTGGATGTACGGGTCGCCGGGGACATGGCAGGGATTCCGGCAGATGATGACCTACAAAAAGCCGCGCACCGTGATGCCGGAAACACTGGCCGGGTGGCTGGAACAGGGGAAGCGAACGATCGAACTGCTCACCGACGACCTGCCGCTGGTCCTGCTGGCCCTGGGACTCCTCGGCCTGCTCTGGGCGGCGCGAAGAGGGCGCTGGACCGAGACGCTGGGCCTGTCGCTGGTGTGGGTGGCCTACCAGGGCGTGACGGTCATCATCTGGGAGGGCCGGGTATCGGACGCCCAGTTAGCGGCCAAGATCCTGGTCGTGGCCATGGCTGCTCTGGGCGTCTCTGTGTGGGTCGGCGTGGGGTCAACACGCTGGCGATGGTTCGGGGCCATCTCGGCTCTCGTCCTGCTCGTCGTCGCCGGGTTCCTGTATGCGGACCACCGGTCGACCGTGCTGGACATCACGCGCGAACCCAAGGCCGAACAGATCATCGCCGTCGTTTCCCAGATCGAGCCCGCGGGCGACGGAAAGCCGATCGCCCTGACTGCGCTGTGGGGAATGGACTACTGGGCGCTGGCCTATGCCCAGGAATACAGAGAGGGGATGCCCGAGTACCAGTTGGTCAAACACAACGCCGACTTTGAGGCCATCCTGGAGCGAGGGGAGCACCTGGTCACCCCGGCGCACACGTTCTATGCCTGGTCCCCCGAGCGGTGGAAGCAGCGGCTCGGGGACTTCTACCTGTCCTCGTTCGCTCCAGAGGTGATCGAGATGAGCCCCCGGCCCCTGCTCGGGGAGCGGGATATCCCGCCCGGCGAGCCCTTTCCGCTGGGCAACGGCGTGACGGTGCGCCACGCCAGCGTTACCTGGAGGGACGTGGACAGGCTGCACCTGGTGGTCTACTGGCAGGCGGAGGGGAGCTGGAGGACCACAGCATCGCCGTCCACCTGGTGTCGCAGGACCCCCCAGCCGGCCCGCAGGACATCCTGGTCCAGGCAGACCGAGACCACCCCGTCGGCGGCTGGTGCCCGACGAGCCAGTGGCGGGAGGGAGAGATCGTGCGCGACATATATCCGATGGACGTTCCTCCAGGGGCGGCGCCGCGAGCCATCCGCTTGAGCATGTACCGGTCGCTGGGGGATGGGCAGTTCCTGAACACGGCGTGGCTGTCGATCCCTGTGCCCCCTCGCCCAGAGGGATGAGAGCGGATAGCGCGCTGCGTAGAGGCGGGCGGTGGAGATGGAGAAACACAAAAGAGGTCTGTCTTGTCCTTTGCCTGCTGCCCTGGCCTGAACCCCGCTATCCTCTATGACGCCGGCTGCGGCGTGGCGGTCGGGGGCAGTTCGAGAAAGTCCTCTCGCATCTTGTCCACCAGGTCACCGGCTGTGTATTCTGCTACACGAACATAGTACGCGGTCTTGGACGTTTTGACGACATAGCTGCTATCCTCGTCGCTCCTGGACCCGACGTGCAGCGTGGTCACCTCGATCGCCCCGGCCTCGTCCTGCGTGCGGATCAGCACGACTGCGCTGGGATCCTGCAGCCCGTACTCCTCCTGGGCCTCGGTGCCCAATGGGCGGAGCATGCGCACAGAGGACACGCGGTTGGCCAGCGACTCGACGTTGTTGGCGTTCGCCGTCTCGTCCGCGGACAGGCCGACCATCGTCCACGCCCCCCCCTCCCCCTTCTGAAACTCGAACATCCCGTTCCCGTTCTCCAGGGTCAGCCCGACGATCTGATCGCCGGGCACGGACAGGTAGAGCGTATCCACCCAGCCTGCGGCGCGGGCGTTCACGTCCGTGCTCGACAGTTCCGGGGTCAGGTACACCGCATCCTCTCCGGCAGCCCGGACGTGGGCCATCCCGTAGCTGGGGGAGGTACCTAGGTAAAGTTGGTGCACGGCGCCATCCGCCAGCTCCAGCTCGACCAGGCGTGCATAGTCCCCATCGGCCACCTGCAGGCGTTTATGGCTGGCTGGGGTGCGGGTGATCAGGCGGTCAGTCGTGATCGCCGCGACCTTGCCGATGATGTCGTCCACAGCGTCTTCCTGGCACGGATAGTTGTCCGCCTCGGCAAGCCCCCACTGGCCCGCATTCCTGGTCAGCTCAATGCGCTCTCCCTCCCCATCAGCGATCGTCACGCGGACGACCTGGTCGGCCTCCAGTCCGGGGAAGAGGGGTTCTCCACCCGCAGTAGACGCCGACCGAGGCCACAAGACCGCGGCAGCCAATGCAAGCTGTACGACAAGAAGGATCGCCAGGATCTGATTTCCTCGGCTCATTTCGTTCCTCCATCTTGATAAACTGGAACAACCACGGAGCCACCGAGGGCACAGAGAGAGACCGAGAGAACCTTGCCCGATCCGCTCTCCCTGCTTTCCGTCCTCGCGTGGATCCTCTTCTCCGTTCCCAGTGAGCCTCCGCGTCTCCGCGTCTCCGTGCCTCCGTGGTGGCCCCTCTTTGTTCCCTTCTCCCTACAACACCCTTCGGGTGATCCCATCCCTAAGCACAGGCACGCTAAAGTTGAGCAGCAGCCCTACCCGACAGCTAGTCAGCTTGAGATAGGTCAACAATTGCGCCTCGTGCACCGGATGGATCTCGTCCACTGCTTTCAGCTCCACCACCACTTTGCCATCCACAACGAAGTCAAGACGGTAGCCGCACTCCAGTCGCACACCCTTGTACTCGACAGGAAGGGGCTTCTCCTGCTCAAAAGGCAAACCACGCAGCGAGAGCTCTCGGGCAAGACAGGATCGATACGCGGATTCCAGCAGTCCAGGGCCAAGCTCGCGATGCACCTCGATCGCCGCCCCGATGATCTCCCTGGTTAGAGCCTCCTCATGCAACACCATCCTCCCTCCTTCTGGCGAACCACGGAGCCACAGAGCGCACCGAGAAATACCGAGAGAAGATCACCCGACCCGTTCTCCGTGTCTTCCGTCCTCGTGTCGATCCTCTCTCCCATTCTCAGTGAGCCTCCGTGTCTCCGTGCCTCCGTGGTGAACCGCCTATTCTGTGCTCACCAACTCGATCGGCTCCTCGCCGCGCTGGCGCAGGTTCCACATCACGCCAAGGGCAATGAGGCCGAGTAGGGCCACGGCATAGTTCAGCCCTTCCCAGAACGTCTGCTCCTGGGCATTCAGGTCCGCGAGGAGGCGGGCGTAGGTCCCGCGGGAGCGAATGGACAGCAGGTCCTCATCCTCGACCGCCCAGTCCACGGCGTTCTCCAGGAACTGGAGATTGTACAGGTACCTGTCCTGCGACACGCTCCGTGAGATGTCCAGCACGACGTCATCCAGGAACTCGGAGCTGCCCACGACTACCAGTCGCGAGGACTCGGGCGAGGTGTCGATGGTGCCCAGGACCGGCCGTGGCTCCTCCGGGATCTCCGGTGTGGTCGCCGAAGGCCCTGGAGCGACGGGCAGCTCTTCACCCTCAAAGGGGGAAGGCCGGTCGCGGAAGTAGCTGTCGAACGAGCCCTTGACGCTCACCGCCAGGGTGCGGGCCTCACGCTCCCCGCTCACCGGGAAACCGAACTCGGGATAGGCATCCATGTCAGGATTGACGTTCGAGCCGCTGTGCAGCCACGAGCTCTCGGTCGAATGCAAGAGGTTGACCACCTCTCGGCCCTGGTTCTTTTCCTCGTCGATCGTCAGCGGCGACGACCACTGCACCGTCACCGAGGGCAGGTTTGCCACGATCGGGCTCTCCTCGGCCATGCCATCCTGGCGAACATCCACGAAAAAGGGATACGCTAACAAGCGGTATTCGAGCACGCTCATCCCACCCACCTGGCGCGGCACCTGCATGGGAAAAGGCTCGTTCCTCGGGTCCATGACCATCTCTTCCCCGATCTCGATGCCATAGCTGACCAAGAGCTCCTGCAGGCCGTCCTCCACGGCCTGGACCGTGATGCCGTTGCCCAACTGCTGTGGAGAGAGGATGTACGCACCGCTGGCGACGATGACCGCGCCGCCGCGCATCAGGTACTGATCGACCGCGAACCGCTCCTCATCGGTCATCCCTTGCGGGGCGATCACGACCAGCACGTCCACGTCGCCCGGCACGCGCCCTGACGCCAGGTCGACCGTCTTGAGCGCATAGTTCTGAGAGAGCCACTGGCGAACGGTTTGCCAGGTTGACACCGGCGGGTCCGTGCCCCCGTAGAGATTGGGCACCGGATCCTCGGGAGGATGCCACAGGCCCACCGTCTTGAGGAACCCGGGCGCGGCGCGCTTGAGCGCCGACTCGATCTCGGCGCGAAGGTCGACCTCGCTCACTTCGCCTCCCGGGTAGAGCACCAGATCCTCCTCCCCCGTCTGCAGAAGCAGGTGGAGATAGTAGGTGTCCGGGGAAAAGAGAGAGAGGGCAAAGGGCTGGATACCGTAGGTTTCGTACAATGTCTCCCGCGTCACCGCGTCGCCTTCGGCATCGGGATCGATGACCTGGAACGTGAACCGCCCCCCGGATTCGGCCTCGATGTCTGCCGCCACCTTGGCAACGAGAGCCGGTGCCTCCCTGAGCGACTCGGGCAGCGTCTGTTCAGTGATATAGGCGGTCAGCCGGGCAGGTTCTTGCAGCCCGGCAAAGATGGCATCCAGGCTCTGGAACCCATAGACCACCTTCTTGATCGACCGGGTCAGGTCATACTCCAGGTTCCGCAGACGCACGATCGGCTGCCCGGAGGCCGTTGGCTCGACCTCGATCAGTTCCTCGAATCCCAGGGTCACCGTCTGGTCTCCGTAGCGGATCAGGACGTCAAAGTACGAGTTGATGACCGAGTCCTCATACCGACCAGAGATACGGAACGGCGTGGGGCGAATGCCGTACACCTGGTTCGCCTCCATCTCCAGGTCCTCGTCATCCCTGGGATCTACGCTCTCGGTCTCGATCATCCCTCCGGAAGCGATCTCGTACTCGCGCATCAGGTCGCGGATGGTCGGCACCAGCGGAGCCAGGAGGGGATGCGTCTTTTCGCTGAAATAGCCCCGGATCAGCAGCGGCTCCTGCAAATTGCCGATCAGATCGCGCGTCGGGCCGGAGAGGCTGTACTCCCTGTTCGCGGTCAGGTCCGCGCGCAGGCCCTGAACGGGATAGATCCAGGCGTTCAGGGCGACCAAGTTGGCCCCGATCAAGGCCACGCTCAACAAGGCATTTCGCCGGTACGCGGCGGTGTGCGGCCCCTCACTCCAGCGCTTGCTGTCCAACGAGACGACATTGAGGGCCATAAAGAGGACCGTCAGAGACGCATAGTAGGCCAGGTCTCGCAGGTCGATCACCCCCCGCTCGATGCTCTCGAACCGGCTGCTGGTACCGATCGCCCGCAGGATCTCGGCAGGGGCATCGCCGACAAACCCGGTCACGCCCCCCGACCCCACCAGGTAGAACGCCCCGCACAGCAGGACGGTGATGATCAGGGCCACGATCTGGTTGTCCGTGCGCGACGAGACAAACAGGCCGATCGATGCGTAGGCCGCCGCCACCAGCAGAGCCGCCAGGTAGCCTCCGGCGACCGGTCCCCAGTCCAGGTCTCCGAGCAGGCTCACCGTGATCGGCAGAAACAGGGTCAAGCCGAGCGCAACGCCGATCAGGGCGATGACTGCCGCAAACTTGCCCAGGACAAGGCTGGACCGCCGAATGGGCAGGGTGAGCAAGATCTCGAGCGTCCCGCCGCGCTGCTCCTCACTCCACTGGCGCATGGTCAGCGCCGCGCTCAAAAAGATCAGCAGCACCGGTATCCAGCGAAACAGGGGTCTCACGTCGGCAATGTTGCGCGCGAAAAAGGTCTCCACCCAAAAGAATGAAAAGAGCGTGGCGATCAGAAAGGCACCCACGAAAATCAACGCCATCGGGGAGCCAAAGTAGGCCCCAAGCTCCTTGCGAGCGATGATCGCCGCGTGTTTCGTCCCGACACGGAGGTTTCGCCACATCGCGTTCATCTCGACCCTCCTCCACCCGTGGCCGTGCCGTCGTTCGCACTGGCCGTCGCCAACTCGCTAAAGATCGTCTCCAACGTCCGGACATCCCGCCGCAGCTCTGTGAGCGGCCAACCCCTTTCCCGCGCCAGCCCGTAAACGGCGGGGCGCAGGTCCGCGCCATCGCTTCCACGGATGCGATACTCGCGCCCATCGTGAACGCGGCTCATCAGGACCGACTGGACGCCGGGAAGGGCCCGCAGATGCACCGCTGCGTCTGGGGCCTCCTCCGCCAGGACGAGGACAACATCGGTCGTGACCGACAAATCCGACAGGCGGGCATCCGCCTTAACCTGGCCGTTGAGCAGGATGATCACCCGATCGCAGGTCGCCTCCACCTCGGAGAGGATGTGCGTGGAGAGCAGGACCGTGCTGTGCTCAGCCAGGCGGCGGATCAGCCTGCGCACCTCGACGATCTGGGTGGGGTCGAGGCCGATGGTCGGCTCGTCGAGGATCAGGAGCACGGGCTTGTGCAAGATCGCCTGCGCCAGGCCCACGCGCTGCCGATAGCCCTTGCTCAGTTGGCCGATAGGTCGGGTCAGGTGGTCCTCCAGGCCCACTGCGCGCACCGCTGCAGAGAGATAGGCGATCTGGTCGCCCTCTGGAATCTGGCGCAGCGAGGCGAGCATCTTGAGGTAAGACTGGACCGACATCTCCGGATACAGGGGCGCGTTCTCTGGCAAATAGCCGATCCGCTGCTGCACCTGCAAGGTATCGGTCAGCACGTCCAAGCCGTCCACCGTCGCCTGTCCGCTGTCGGGCTGCAGGTAGCCGGTCAGGATCTTCATCATCGTGGTCTTGCCCGCGCCATTCGGTCCGAGCAGCCCGATGACCTCTCCGGCGTCGACGTGGAAAGACACGTCCTTGAGCGCCTGGATCGAGCCGTAGGACTTGGACAGATTCGTGGCGTCGATCATTTTGATGTACCCTCCATACGTTCAGCCAGCTTCTCGCGCTGAAGATCGGAAAGATGCTGGGTCATGCGTAAGATCGATATTGCAGAAACGGCATAAGATTATACAACGACTCGGCGCGAGCGCGCAAGTTGGCGCAGAGGAATCTACTTGCGCGCTTGCCTCGATCACAGTATGATCGGCGGATGAGCAGGCGAACGCCAGGACATTCCCGTCATAGTTGGCGACAGCAAGAGGTGCGCTTGTGTCCGATGACACGTACCTGAATCGATACCTCGAGGCAGTCTCGGATTTCCGTCGCGCTCGATCTCGCGCCAAGTTGGAGCAGGTCGCATCCCGCCTGCGGGGAGAGTCGGACGAGCTTCTCGAGTACGAAGAGGTGCGAAAGATGCTGCGCGTCACGAACCGGGTGTCGCGAGGCCTGCAAGACATCCCGATCGACGCGATCGTCGGCAGTGTAGGACGCTACAGCGATTTCACCCGCACCTTCCTGCCGCGGCAGGATGCGGATGAGGGACGGTGGGCCAAGGTCAGGTTGCGGATGACCGGTCTCGCCGGTCTGCCACCCATCGAGGTGTACCAGATCGACCAGGCCTACTTTGTGCTCGATGGCAACCACCGTGTCTCCGTTGCCCGGCGGCTTGGCGCGACACATATCCAGGCCTATGTGACGGAAGTCGAGAGCAGCGTGCCCCTCTCCCCCGACGTGCGGCCGGACGAGCTGATCCTCAAAGCCGAATACGCCGACTTTTTGAGCCGCACCCAGCTCGACCGCCTCTGTCCGGAAGCAGATCTGAGTGTGAGCATCCCGGGACAGTACCAAAAGCTGGAGGAACACATCTCGGTCCATCGCTACTTTATGGGCATCGATCAGAAAAGGGAAATCCCCTACGACCAGGCCGTAACCCACTGGTATGAGAAGGTCTACCTGCCCGTTGCCCACGTCATTCTGGAACGGGGCATCCTGCGGGATTTCCCCGACCGGACGGAGGTCGACCTCTACCTGTGGGTGATGAAGCACCGCACGGCCCTGGCGGAGGAACTCGGTTGGGAGGTCAAGCCCAAGTCGGCGGCGACAGACCTGGCTGCCCGGTTCAGCCTCGCGCCACAGCGCGTCGCCGCGCGAGTCCGCGAGCGGATACTGGAGACGGTGGCCCCGGAAGGGCTCGTGCCTGGCCCGGTGGCCGGAGACTGGCGCCAGGAGCACCTGATCGACTCGCCGCAGGATCGCCTGTTCGCCGACATCCTGATCGCTGTCGATGGCGCGGAAAGCGGGTGGCACGCCACGGAGTGGGCCCTGGACGTGGCCCGAAGAGAACAGGCACGGCTCGTTGGCCTGCACGTTGCGCCGCCGGGTGATGAGGTAGACGGCGAGGCTGTTCACGCGCTGCGGGCCGAGTTCGAGGAGCGCTGCAGCGCGTCGGGCATCTCGGGAAGGATGACAGCAAGCGCCGGTCAAGTGCCGCGGCTGGTATGCGATCGAGCGCGGTTGGCCGATCTGGTCGTTCTGAGCCTTTCCCATCCCTATGCCCCCCAGCCTCTCGCTCGACTGGGGTCGGGACTGCGCACCATCTTGCGCCGCTGCCCCACACCGGTGGTCGCCGTACCCAAGGCAGCCCCTCCCTTGAGGCGCATGCTGTTGGCGTACGATGGCAGCCCCAAAGCCGAAGAGGCGCTCTTTGTGGCCACCTACGTGGCAGGCCGGTGGGAGATCCCCCTTGTCGTGCTGACAGTAACGGAAGACCACCATGCCGCAGGCGAACCGCTCACGCGCGCACAAGGCTACCTGGAGGCCCACGGAGTGCAGGCTGTGTTTGTGCAAGGACACGGCCCAGCCGCAGAGTTCATCCTGAGCACGGCAGAGAAACAGGCTGCCGATCTGATCGTCATGGGGGGATTCGGGTTCGGGCCGATCCTGGAGTTCACCTTTGGCAGCACTGTGGAATGGGTCCTGCGATCATGCATCTGGCCCGTGTTGGTCTGCCAGTAGGCATCGACAGCGCGCATCAGCCATCCAGCCGGTGCCTCGCGTCCCACGCCATACCCCAGGCGATGGTCTTGGGGATGCCCTCGCGCAGCGACGTTGTAGGCTCATATCCCAGGATGGCCCGCGCCGCGCCGATGTCGGCCACGTAGCGCGTCACCTCGCCCTCGCGGGAGGGCTTGAGGAGTATCCGGGGAACCTTTCCCAGACTCTCCCCGATCCACTCGGCCAGCGTGACCAGGCTGTTTCCCTGCCCGTAGGCCAGGTTGAGGGTGTGATTTGCATCCTTCCCACTCGTCAAGAACTCGATCCCGCGCAAGATACCGCCCACGCAGTCGTCCACGTAGGTAAAGTCGAGCAGCTTCTCCGGCCCATAGATGGTCACCGGCTCACCGGCAACGATCTTGCGGATAAAGAGGGGGATGACCCGCTCCATACGCTCGAGATCGTTGTCGTAGCGGCCGTAGACGTTGCTCAAGCGAAAGACGATGTAGCGCAAGCCATAGCACCGCGCATAGGCATACACCCACGCCTCGCCGGCGATCTTGCTGGCTGCGTACGGGCTCTCCGAGAAACGGTAATCCGCGTCGGTCTCCTCAGTGCGCTGCCGGTGTACGTCTCCATAGACTTCGCGGCTGCTGCTGTAGATCAGAGGAAGGCGGTTGTGTCGGCAGAACTCGAGGGTATTGTAGGTCATCGTGACGTTCGCCAGCGCCCGATCCGGATGCTCGACCAGCTCGTACACCTTGGCGTGCGCGGCCAGGTGCACGACAAGGTCCAGGTCTGCAGGATACTCGACGTGGCCAATGCTGCGCTCAAAGCGCCAGTAGGGCAGGCTCAGGTCCTGGAGTTGGGTGGGGAACTGGCTTGTCCACGTGTTCGCCCGGACATCCACCCCATGGACGGCGTGTCCGCGCTCGAGCAGGCGCAGGGCGAGGTTAGTGCCGATCTGCCCGCTTGAGCCCGTGATCAGAATGTGCATCGGTCTCCTTGCCATCGTATCTGCTGGATGTATGTGGCATTATAGATCAGTCCTCTCCACAGCACAATCTTCCGGTGCATCCAGGCGGACATGCACAGACGGCCGGGCTCTCCTCCTCATGTGACAAAACGACCTGTCCCGTGTACAATGGATGTCCATCGCGCACACCGCGCCGCGCCAGACGGCTACACAGGAGGAAGAGAGCCCTATGTCGATCCGCGAGGCGATCTCACGCACCCTGTACGGGATCAAAGCGTTGGATACCCGCATCCTGGGCCAGATCATCGTCTATCCGTACCGCAAGGCCTATTCCAGCGCCAGGTTCAGCAAGGTTCGCGGGGCGCAGCAGGCCAGGGGCTCTGCCCTACGCGGCATCGTGGGTCTCATCGGCCACAAGGAAGCCCAGAGCACGGGTCATCCTGAGGAGTATGCCTTCCCAGGGCGCGTCCTCGCATACCAGTGGCAGTCCACTGCACTAGCGCCGGAGAGGCAGCGGATCGAGCTGATCTGCGAGAACGCCCTGGTGCGGATCGACGCGCTCGCTCCTGACCTGATGCGCGTGCGCGTGAGTCCCTTCGGGAGGTTTCCCCCGCCCTTTTCATATGCCGTGGCCAAGGAGGACAGAGAATGGGCGCCGGTCGGCATCGAGGTCGAGGAGACGGAGGACGCGCTGCTCATCCGCACTGCCAAGCTGTGCTGCCGGGCGGACAAAGCAGGTCTTGCGCTGACCTTTCTCGATCCGGATGGCACGGTCATTTCTGCGGACGCGCCCGGTGCCGGAAGGGACCCGCGGGGCGAACAGGTGCACAAAGATCGAGGTGAACCCGCACGGGCTGTCCGCCCCACCGCGAACCGTCATCGTCGAGTGCAGACCGCTCACAGAAACGCGGTTTGATCCCCAGGCACGGGCGATGAGCTTTGAGACGCAGATGTTCCGAACCATAGAAGTGTCCGATCCGTAATCACGCAGATGGCTGCTCCCTGCGGCTGGAGAATGCTTGATCCGCTGGCAGGCTTGACAGAACGCACAAAAGCGTGTAAGCTTGACGACCTCAGGCTCGGCGCCTGAGAACGCACACGAGCCGCCCACCGTCCATCGCACAGGCCGTTCGATGGGCGGTCGCTCGTAGAACCTGCAGCACAGACACCACGGCACCCAGCGTATGGAAAAGACACAAGCGGGCAGACCGTGTACACAGATAAAGGACACGATGACTGAACAGAACCCGGAGACCCTGCCTCAGAACGCTGAGGGAGAACCTATATCGCGCCTGGAGATCGTTGGGAAACTCCGCTCGCACCTGACTGACATCATGCCCGATGCGGAGACGTTGTGGCAGCAGAGCAGCCCAAGCAGCGTCCACTTTCGCGGGCACTTGACCATCGACTCGACGCACGCCTACAGCATGCTGCGCGAGCGGTTCGCCACGCTCGGTTGCACGCCGCTCCTTCGCAGCCAAAGCGGGTATGACGTCATTGTCGCCATCCGGCACCTGTTTCGCGCGCAGCGGACGCGGCCGATCGGCAACATCATCCTCCTCCTGCTCACGCTGGTGACTACCACGCTCACGGGAGCGTTTTTGGAGCAAGGAGAGGCCCTGCAACAGAACCCGATGATCTTTTTCGAGCGCCCGTCGCTCCTGCTGACCGGCATTCCAGCCGCGTTGACGATCATGGGGATCCTGGGCATCCACGAGCTTGCGCACTACTTTGTGGCCCGCAAGCATGGGCTGCAGAGTTCTCTGCCTTACTTTATCCCCTCGCCCTTTGGCATCGGCACCTTTGGGGCCATCATTCGCATCCAGACGCCGTGGGAAAACAGCAAGGCGCTCTTTGACGTGGGCATGGCTGGCCCGGTCGCCGGTTTCTTGGTCGCCCTGCCGCTCTTCTTTGTGGGACTGTTGATCTCACCCGCCATGCCCCCCATCCCGGAAGGCGTCCCCCTGGGATCGCCTCTCCTGCTGCGCTGGATCGAGGAACTGGTCTACCTGATCCGCGGCATCCCTCAAGACCACGAGATCTATGTAAACGCGATGACGTTTGCTGCGTGGTTTGGGTTGGTGGTCACCGGCTTTAACCTGCTGCCCGTCGGGCAGCTAGATGGCGGGCACGTGGCCTACGCGGTGCTCGGCCGTTGGGCGAGGCTCGTGGGAATAGCCGTGTTGGTCTTGCTCGCCCTGCTCGGGGCGCTGGTCTGGCAAGGCTGGTACGTCTGGGCAGGGCTCATCCTCTTTTCCGGGTGGCGGCATCCGGCACCGCTCAATACCCTTGCTCCCCTGGGAAAGACGCGGACGATCGTGGGCGTCGCGATCTTGGTCCTGCTGATCCTGTTGTTCACCCCCGCGCCGTTCCCGATATAGCAGGCCGCACGACCCAGACAGGACGGACAATCCAAGCAAAAAGCACGCCCTCTTTCCCTTCCGGAAGGGAAAAAGGGCGTACAGATCTTGCTCCTGGGCTTGTGCCGCGGCTCGCGCACCGTCAATCGGCTGACTGCTGCTCCCATGCCTGGTCGAGCAATTGGCAGATCCGGTCCAGCCTGGTGATAGCGAGAGAGACGCCAGCCTCTGACAGCTCAGTATACCCCATGCCGCGAAAGGACCTCGACCGCGCAACGCTGCACATCTCGTCATAGACGCGCGTCCAAGGCGTCCCGCGAGGGGTACGCGAGGCAATATAGCGAGCGAACTCAGAGGCGATGCCGTTGATCTGGCTCATGAGGGGTCTCTTCTCCAAACGATGCTGGCAACTATTATAGCATATGCCAGGCCTTTTGGGAAGGGTTGATCGCGCCGAGAGGGACGCTTGACGTAAGAAATCGCACGTCCCTACTAGAGACGGTACCATGCGAGCGCGCTGCCCCCTACCCCTCGTGGGAGCAGCGCGTATGCCTCGCGTCAAGAAAATCGCGAAATCTTTAAGGTTTTGTCAGCGAACGCGCGTGCGGGTCTGTTTCCACCGGACCAGCTTGCGCAGAACCTGCCCGCCCTGCCCTCGCGCCTCCGGATCGTCGACGGCAACGGCGGGGCGATCCTCACGGTCCGCCCATTCCAGCGCATAGTGCGTCAGCAGGTACGCTCGATCGCGCAGAAACTGCATCTCGGTCGCCTCGGGATGCTCTTCCAGGTATGCCTCGCGCGCCCGCGCCATAGAGGCCCGCAGTCCCTCCTCTTCGGAAGCTGGCAGTACGACTGTCGCTCCAGCAAGGTGGACACCGTCGTGATCGGGGAGAGGACGCGCGAGCAGGATCTGTCCCGCCTGTCCGTGCTTTGCTGCCGCCGCATCTTGAGCGGTCACCACCCGCCCCTCAATGAAGAGATCGCGCAGGATCACCTGCTCCTGCTCTGGCTCCACCTCTGCTAGCACAAAGGCGCTGCCGGGCGGACTCGCGATCCAGCCGTCGAGGATCCACGCCTCTTTGTCACTCAAGGCATCGGCAGCATCCTTTCGATAGGCCTCGATCAAACGCATTCCACCGTAGAAAGGCCCATCCGCCTCAGTCGAGTCGCTGCGCTGCACAGAGTAATCGTGCGAGAACCAGTCAAAGAATCGCAGAGACTCGTCCTCGCTCATCAGATGAATGCTGCTTGCTGTGTAGCGATCTTGCCAAAAGGTGCTCAGGCTGGTCGCAAGGTCTTGGACGAATGTCTTTTCTCTGGCGAACCCGATCAGGGCGATGCGCATGTCCTGCGCGGCCCGTTCCCAGGCGACTCGTTCAGCCTGGGCCGCCTTGTCACGCAGCATGCAGCAGCGCTTGTATTTCTTGCCGCTGCCGCAGGGACACAGATCATTGCGTCCTACCTTTCCGATATCTGGCATACGGATCCTCCTTTGCGCGGGCATCTGCATTCAGTATACAACACCTCTGGCTCTTTGTCATGCCCGGTAACCGTCCGCGTGAGGTGGAGGAAAAACAGGAAACGTGCTATAATGTTCTTGGACCGGTGCACTGTACGATACAAACGCGAAAGAGAGCGACATGACCATACACGATCAGCAACGCCGGCGTCGATGGTCGTACGTCTATTCCCTCCTGATCGGCATCCTGGGGGTGCTCATCCTCGTGCAGCTCTTTGAGCGCCAACGAGCCCCCTTCGATTTGCCCACGCTTCTCCTGTTCGCCCTCACGTCCCTGATCGTCTCGTACTTTAAGGTCCCCACGGGCACCAGGAACACGGAGGTCGGCCTGGAAGGCGCCATGTTGCTCGGGGCTGCCCTCGTCGGCGGACCCGTCCTTGGAGGATGGACCGCCTTTATCACCGGCCTGGCCTGGCCGTTGAAGAGCTTTGACGAGATCCTGCCCGAGCCCTACTCAGAGATCAGCGCGTTCACAGACCGACGTCCTTTCCGCATCCGTTGGGTTGCGACCGCGTCGAGCGCAGCGCTCAATGGCGGGCGGAATGTCATGGCGTTGTCCACGGCATGGCTGGCTTACCAGGGGCTGGGAGGCACCCTCTCGCCTACTGCGGTCGACACCTCGCTGGCCCTGGCGCTCGTCGTGCTGTGCCTGGTCTATGGGCTGCTGCGCTGCCTCCTGCAATGGCCTGCGGTCGTGCTGCAAAGCGCTGCCCCCGAACAGGCGTTGGCCAGCATCGCCCATCCCTACGCCATGCTGATCGAGACGATCCCGCTGCCCGTTTCGTTGCTCATCTCGGCCGTTTTTGTCCAGCTTGGATGGTCCTTCTTTCTTCTTCTCGCCCTGGTGTTTATTGGCCTCAGCGCAGTGATGCGACAGATGATGATATCCATCGTCACGACGCGCAAGCAGGTAGAAGTGCTTGTCCTCGCTGAACAGATCCGGCAGGCTATCTCCAGTACACCGCCAACGGTCGGTGCGCTGAGCAGGTTGGCCTACCGGCTTTGCTCCGAGATCACTTCGACGCCCAAATTCGAGATCGGGCTCTACACCACCGAACACCCGCTGTCCACGGAAAAAGAGAGCGCATCCATTCCCGAGCCTGAGGATGAGGCGCACGAGCAAGAGACCCAGAGTCACGTGCACATCCCGCTTTCCGTTGTCCACGGCGAGGCCCTGCCACCGATGCGGGTCCCGATCACGGCATGTTGGGGATGGCTCAGCCAACAGCGCAGGCCGAAATTGATCCAGAACCAGGAGCAGATCGCACTACTGCCCTTTGACCTGCCGCCTATCCAGAGAGGGGAGGCCCCGCAGGCAGCGATCTTGGCGCCGCTGCAGGTCGTATCCATAGATAAAGACTCAATCGCCCAGGCACGCGCCTATGAACAGGCCAGTCCTGGAGGAGAAGACAGGGACGACCGAGAGGTGGAGCGCGCTGCCCCAAGAGACCCGATCGGGGCCCTCATCCTCCAGTCTCCCTATCCCCACGCATTCAGCCCGTCTGATGTGGATCGCATCGCGTTGATCGCCGGACAGATCGCCGCAGCCATCGACGCGCTCACCGCGGACAGCCACGCGATGCCAGTGAATACGACCGACAAACCGGACGATCGGGAGGCTGTCCCGGTGCCGGCCGAGCCCTAGCGCTCCGACGGGAAGTGCGGCAGTGCCAAACAGACCAGGCACCCCAGGCCCTAGCCAAGAAGCCCTGGGGCGCATTTCAGATGGAGAGCGCAGAGTGAGCGCCCGACGAACAGAGAAGATGCAGGACTCTTTCCGAGCGGACAAAGGCCGATCAGGCGTACGGTTCTGGTTTCAGGCCCTCGTGGTCGCTATGCTGCTTGCCCTCCTCGTGGGAATAGGCCGGACACAGGCCGATGCACCGCGAGACGACCTCCGGCGCGAGCTACTGTATTCCTCCGCCGCCCAGCACCCGGTCCGTCTCACCGCGAGCGATGACGGGCCTTTCTTCTCGCTGGAAGACCTGCGTGCCTACGTCCCCCCACCCGCAAAGCCAAAAGCTTGGGAGATCCGTCCGCCGGTTTGGGTAGAGTACCCCAAGGCACTAGACGACATCCCCATTGTTCCGCGCGGATACTCAGAGGAGACGATCCGCTACCTTGCCGAGCACGAGATCCGGCAGGGCGACCGTTCCATGCCATACGTGGCGCTGACCTTTGACTGCGAACTGGGCACGAGCAGCACGCGTCACATCTTGGAGACCCTGCAGGCGGAAGGAGTCCGGGCGACCTTCTTTGTACAGGGCAGGTATGCGTACAGAAACCCAGAGATCATGCGTCAGATCGAGGCCGGAGGGCACGAGTTCGGGAACCACAGCTTTTTCCATCCTCAGTTTACCTCCATCTCTCCGATCACGGCCACGCAAGAGCTCACATATACGGAAGCAGCCATCACATGGGCGCTGGGACATCCCATGCCCATGCGCTACATTCGATTCCCCTACGGTAGGCGGAACAACGCCACGCGCCTGCACGCCGCATCGCTCGGATACCAGTCGGCCTCGTGGGACATCGACCCGCGCGGATGGGACCCAGAGAAAGGCCCTGAGGACGTGGTAGAGTACATCCGCCGGACAGCACATCCGGGAGGCATCGTGATCATGCACTGCATGAGTTGGGATGACGCCCATGCGCTGTCGGACGTGATTCAGGTTCTCCGAGAAAGGGGACTTGAGCCAGGGACCCTTTGGGACGTCCTGACCGAGGCGGACCGAGATGTGCCAGGCTATCCACTGTCCGCAGCGCCGAACGGCGGCGGCTGATGGCATACCGGGCAGAGCACCTGCCAACAGGCAGCCTGCAGAACAGGCAAGCACAAGGAGCATCTGCCCGTGCGCGAATCCTGGCATGTCTTTCCCGTCCCTTTCCTCACCGGCGCTCGAATCGAACCGGTACCGCTCGACCGACGATGCCCCTCAGTGTCCGCTGGATGGGGTGCAGCCATCGAGCGCGGAGCCACTCCTCCGCATACGCATCTCGAACAAGCACCACCATGCCTTCGCCCTCTACGCCCACGACCTGCGACCCGCCCAACCACGTATCAAACGTCGCCCTGGTCATCTGCATGCGTAGCTCATCGAGCACATGTGCCCATATCTCCTGAGCATCGAGATCCGTGCCCGGCAGGATGATCGCTTCCCGCGTCCCGACGGCAGATGCGCCGATGCCGTCAAGCTCGATATCCTCTCCTGCCGCACCGTTCGACCGGGATCTCCACGTTTTCCAAACCGCTCGTGCCTGATCCGCGTCATACAGAGCAGGCTGCGACCAGTCGCCCTGGACGGCACTGACCAGCATCGCCGCTGGATCCCTGGCTTGTCTTCCCGGAAGCCAGTCAAGTTGCCGGGCGATTCTCTCGACAGGATAGTTTTCCA
>JADHXD010000011.1 GCA_016783145.1 Anaerolineae bacterium | reverse complement strand
GGTGAGGGTGCCCGTATGCTCCAGGAGGCGGTCGGCCAGCGTCGACTTGCCGTGGTCAATGTGGGCGATAATGCAGAAATTGCGAATGTGGTTCGGGTCCATCCGGTTGTCCGTTCACCTGCGATCTTGTCAAAAACCTGGTCTCTCACCCTCAGCCTGCTCCCATCCAGGGAGCGCTGCAGCACGGGTGAAACCAGGTTTCTTGTCAGCCCGATTATAGCATCGGGCACGGGTGGGGTCAAATCCGGGTCACTGTAGTGTGAGCCACTCGACCGCCTGGGCAGCCGGCTGGCCCGCGAGATCGAGGACAGGGATGGTGACGAACTGGTCGGGAGGAGTGTGGACGTACATCCCGATCCGCAGATGGTAGGGGGGAGGGCCCGCCTCGGCGGACAGGGTGATGTCAAACCAGCTCACCACGCTATCTCCCGCCCGCCATAGGCCGACGCGATGGCCGGGGCCGTCCTTCTGCCCGCAGCGCTGGCCATCGGCGTCAAACAGGTGGTTCGCAAAGCTGTACCCCTGTGCTGGCGGGTCTGCCGGAAGGGCATCGATGCGCCAATACAGTGCCAACCGCACGGTCTCATCTGGACGGAGCGGGCCCGACAGTTCGTACCCGAGCAGAGAGACCCCGTTTGCCAGGTGCGCCGGCGCGCCGGCGGGTTCCACCGGCGGTTGAGGGACGTACTCGGCTGCCAACCTGTAAAAGCGAACCGACCCCACGCCCTCGCGCAGCGGCACGCGCTCTTCCGGGAGCTCCTGGGCGTGGCGGGGCAGCTCTACGGCTGCGATGCTCTCTCCGGGTGCGAGCACGATCAGCGTGTCCCCCTCGCGCTGAGGGAACAGCAGAGATGCGTTGCCGTCCACGAGTCGGAGGTCATACGCGCGACCGGCGATAAAGTCGTACACCGCCGGGCACTCGTCGATCCGGGGATCATCCCCTGGGCAGAGCACGATCACCTGCCGGTTGTCCCACTCCTGGGCGTATTTCGCGATCCTCTGCAGCACCTGGCGGTAGACTCGGATCGGGGTGCCCATCCCGCCGGGCGTCTCGTGCCGGTCCACAAAGTCGTGGATGGAGAGCGAAAGGTAGCTCTGCCAGCCGATCAACGCGACGAGGAGGAGAGCGCCCAGGGCACGGGCCAGCCGTCGTCCTCTTGGGAGAGCGATGGCCCCGATGGCATCCACCGCTGCGATCGCCAGGGCCAGGTAGGGTGCCGGGTAGAGGGGGATCAGGTAGTGAGGGTATACGGGTGAGCTGGAGCGGAGGTACGAGAGCACGGGCACGCTCAGCCAAAGCAGGAGCACGCCGTCGCGCCCGAATCGGCAGCGATCCCTGCGCCTTTGCCACCAGCGCAGAAGGAGGTATCCCGCGCTGACGACGACCAGCCCTTCCTCAATGCGGTCGGGCCAGTAGGCCAGGTTTATGATGCCATCCAGGAACTCGCCAAACCGCTCCGCTCCAGCCAGGGCGTGAATCTCGCGTCCCCCCACGTTCAGCAGGGCAAAGCGCATCGCCTCCCATCTCCACTGGGCAGGGGCTTGAGTCACCGCGAGGAGTGCGCGCGCGTTGTTCCAGCCATGCAGCGCATCAAAGACGAGGTAGGGCGTGTACAACAGCGCGCTGGCCCCGAGACCGACCAGGAGAGGCTTCCACGGCCATGGCGCTTCCCGGCGCCGCAGGCGGGCGATCGACCTGACCAGGATGACGCACACAAGTAGGGGGGCAAAGGCCAGTGCGGCCAGGTGAATCTGGGAAAGCGCGGCGAGGGTGAGGATCGCCCCGCTCAATGCCCAGTGCCGGTCTTCCACGACCCAGGCGAGGAGGAAAGCGAAAAAGAGGATGACCCAGGGCAGCAGCAGATCCTGGGCCCACACCTTGCGCGAGTAGAACACGGCCCACGGGCTGGCTGCGAGGAGCACAGCCGATATCCCACCGACCTGAGGGCCCCAGTAGCGCCTACCCAGCCAGTAGCATCCCCCAACGGCGGCGACGTTGAGCAGGGCTACGTACGCTGTGGCGACCAGCGGATCCCGGCTGAGCAGCACAGGCAGGCTCATCAGGTAGATGGCCAGAGGCGGGTTGTCCACGCCGATCGAGGAGCCCATTCCGCGCACCGGCGGGACACCGCTGTCCACAAACTGCGCTGCCAGGCTGCAGACCCTGGCTTCGTCGAATTTGAACTCTGTGGCCTCCAGGTTCCAGAGACGGAGCAGGGCTGCGAGTGTCAGTACCGCGGTCAGCGAGATCACAGCCGGCAAAGCATCTCTCTTCAAAAGAGGGCCTTTCGTCGTCATCCGGTCGGCAGCACAGTCCAAACCGAGCACATTGTACCATCGAAGGCCGAAAAACCAAAGCTGCTCCCCCGGCTGAAGGGAAAAGCGAGGCTCTCAGCGAGCCTCGCTTTTGCGACGGACCGTACACGGTGTCCCCCGACGCGCTGCAGAGATGCGGCCTTTCTGCGCCGGGAGATCAGGCCAGCAGTCTCTTTACCTGCGCGATCAACTGCTCGGGAAGGACGGGCTTGGTCATAAATGCGTCGATGTGGACGTATTCGTCTGTGGGAAACAGTGCCGCATAGTCCGTGTTGGCGATAGATGTGACCATCACGATGGGAATGTCCTTGTGCTCTGGATCGTCCTGTAGCTGCTGGCTGACGTTCAGCCCATCCAGAAGGCTGGACATGATCACATCCAGGATGATGAGATCCGGTTTCTGAGCGCGGATCACCTGCAGACTCTCATCTCCGTCGGCCGCGCTGATGACCTGATATCCTGCGTTTTCCAGGACAATGCGCATCGTTTCTACAAAGTCGGGATCGTCGTCTACGACCAGGATTTTACTCATCTTGATCTCCTTCAAGGTCTTGCGCTGCTTGTGTCACGCGCTGATTGGGCGCTTGTGTTCGACATAGTGCTCGTACTCGTTCCGGAAGTGCTTGAGCGTCGAGAGCACGGGGTTCACCTCGGCATCGCCCATCGGGCAGAATGTGTTGCCGATGATGTGCCCACAGATGTCCTCCAGCAGCTCAATGTCTCCCTGCTTGCCTTTGCCACCCACGATCCGGTCCAGGGTAGCCACGAGCTGGCTGCTTCCTGCACGGCAGGGGGTACACCTCCCGCATGACTCGTGCATAAAGAAGCGCATGATCCGCTGCGCGACCTTGACCATGTCGGTGCCCTCTTCCATCACAATGATCGCCCCGGTGCCCAACATCGACCCGGCTGCCATAACCGACTCAAAGTCCATCGGCGTGTCCAGGTGCTCTGCGGTGAGCACAGGCGTGGATGCGCCGCCAGGAATGACGGCTTTGAACGGCTTGCTGCCGCGCATTCCGCCCGCGTGTTCGTAGATGATCTCTCTCAGTGGAGTGCCCAACGGGAGTTCGTAGTTGCCCCGCTGGCGCACGTGCCCGCTGATACAGAACAGCTTGGGGCCGGAGCTTCTCTCGGTGCCGATGGATCTGAACCAGGCCGCGCCCCGGTCGACGATCGGGGGGACATTGGCCAATGTCTCCACGTTGTGCACCAACGTGGGCTTGCCCCACAGACCGATCTGCGCTGGATAGGGAGGCTTGAGGCGTGGCTCGCCGCGCTTGCCTTCCAGAGAGTTGATCAGCGCCGTCTCTTCCCCGCAGATGTAGGCACCCGCGCCTCGGTGGACCGAAAGATCGATGTCGAACCCACTGCCCAGGATATTCTGGCCCAGGAAGCCATGCCGGTACGCATCGTCGATGGCCTTGATCCATCTCTTGATGCCCAGGAAGAACTCGCCCCGGATGTAGACGAACGCCCTGTGGGCGTTCACTGCGTAGGCGGCAATGATCGTGCCCTCGATGATCGCGTGTGGGTCGTGCTCGACCAGGAGGCGATCCTTAAAGGTGCCCGGTTCCCCCTCGTCCGTATTGATGCATACGTACTTGGTCTGGTCTCCTCTGGGCATAAACCCCCACTTCAGACCGGCGGGGAAACCCGCGCCGCCACGACCACGCAGTCCGGATTCCCGGACTTCGGCGGTCAGTTCGTCCGGAGACATCTTGAGGGCTTTTCTCAGGGCGGTGTATCCTCCTCGCTCCACGTACACGTCGATCTTTTCCGAGTTGGGGACGCCAACGTTTCGCGTCAGGATCGGTTCGAATTGGGTGCTCATTCTCCTGCTCTCCCGGCCAGTTGATCCAGCAACCGGTCCACCTTGTCAAAGTTCAGGTCTTCGTACAGCTCGTCGTTGACTCGCATCGCCGGCGAGGTGCCGCACGAAGCCAGGCACTGCACGACTTCCAGGCTAAAGAGGTCGTCTGGGGTGCTCTCTCCTGCAGTGATGCCCAGTTTACCCTCCAGGTACTCGATCAACGCATCCCCTCCCCCACATAACGCACAAGACAACCCCTCGCAGATCTGCAAGTGGTACTTGGCCTTGGGCTGAACGTGAAAGAGAGAGTAAAAGCTGGCTGTCGAATAGACCTGGGACACGGGCAAGTCCAACCTGCCTGCTACCCGCTCTATCGCCTCTGCGTTCAGGTGCCCGTACTGCTCCTGCGCGATGTAGAGAGCAGTGAGCATCATTGACTGCGTAGCGGGATCGCGGAATCCTCTTTCTTGCGACATAGTGCCTCCTGTCTGAAGTGAAGAAACGAGTCTGTTCTTGCTGATCAGGCCAATCTACAGGCGCTGTCACTGCTCAAGCAGTTATTCACGGCAGCAAGCAGCGTCTCTGGGAGAACGGGTTTGGTCAAAAAGCCATCGCTGGCAGGGCGCGCGCTCTCGGGAAAGATGTCAGCATCTGGCGTGCGGGCGATGGCGCTGATCACGAGGACCGGGATCTTGGCCAACTCGGCGTCGGCGCGAATCTGCTCGGTCACGCCGACCCCTTCCAGGGTGTAGGACATCATCACGTCGGTAATGATGAGGTCGGGCGTGGTCTCTCTGATCAGATCAAGGCCACTGGCCGCATCCGGCGCTGTGAGCAGCTCATGGGATGCCGACTCGAGCACAATTCGCGCATACTCGGCGAAATCCGGATCGTCGTCAATCAACACGATGCGCTTGCGCTCACTCACGTTCGCTTTCCTCCTGGTTCTGGCGGGCATACCCGCCGGTTCTAGCGATGATTTCCGTGCCCGGTCGATCAGCTGACCAGGCGCTTGACCGTCTTGAGCAAGTGATCCGGCTGGGCGGGTTTGGTGATCCAGGCGGCGATGGGCACGTATTCGTCCGTAGGGAACTGGTCCGCGTTGGGAGAGTCTGGAATGGAAGAGATCATCACGATGGGCACGCTCTTGAGCTGTGGGTCCTCGGACATCGCAAAGCTTACGTTCACGCCATCGAGGACGGTGGACATCATCACATCCAGCAGGGCGATGTCCGGGGGAGATGCGCGCATCTTGGTCAGCGCTGCGTCGCCATCGGCGGCTGAGTCGATTTCATAGCCTTCCTTTCTGAGGATGATGCTGACGATCTCTACAAAGTCCGGGTCATCGTCCACGACCATCACCTTTGTCATCTCGGCCTCCTTTGTGCTCTCGGGGAGTTTCTGTGGTCTAGTAGGCGCTGAATCTCTCTTAACAACGCTTCAGGAGCGACGGGTTTGGACACAAAGTTATCCACCGGCACGTACTCGTCAGTCGGAAAGGAATCCGCATACTCGGAGCTGGTGATCGATGAGACCATCAGGATGGGCGTACTCTGGGTGTCCTCGTTGGCGCGGATGGTCTGGGTTGTGCTAAGCCCTTCGAGCAAGCTGTTCATCATCACATCGAGGATGACCAAGTCGGGGTGCTGTGTCTGCAGAACGTGGACACCGGCATCTCCATCCGCAGCGCTCAGCACGGTGTATCCGTTGCGCTCGAGCACGAGGCGCGTGACCTCGATAAAGTCGGGATCGTCGTCCACGATCAGGACCGTGGGGGACGGTGGCAGGGGGATCTGCCACTGGTGGCACGCCTTGACCTCTTGCAGGATGTGCACGGTGGTGGTCCTGTCGATGCCGGGCAGTGAGGCGACCTGAGTGGAGAGAAAGTGCAGCAGCGCCTCATTGTTCTCGAACACAGCCTCGACGATCAGCGCATACTCGCCCGTGGTATAGGTCACGGTCCGGACCTGCGGAAAAGATGCCAACTGATTGGCGACCCGCTCCACGTAGGCCAGTTCGACCTGGAGGAGGACCATCGCCTGGACAGTAAACCCGACGGCCCCCAAATTGGGGATGGCGACGATGTGCACCCATCCGTCCTGAAGCAGCCGGTCGAGCCGCTTGCGGACCGTGCTTTCGGCAACGCCCAGGTCGCGGGCGATCTCGACGTTCGTGCGTCGCCCATTCTGCTGAAGCGCTCTGATGATGTCTCGATCCAGGTCGTCGATCCCCATACGTCTCTCGCCTCTTTTCGTCCCCAATTATACCATATAGGACGAATTTCGTCAAGAGGATCTTGTATGAAGACGAAAAGCGTCAAGAAGGGTTGCATTCGTAGAAACACAGCATCGTGCTGCCGTACCTGCGCTGGTCGGCGAGGACGTGCTGCTTCAGAGGGAGCGGTTCGAACTCCTTGGGGAAAATCTGGACGACGACGAGGCCGTCCGGGGCACAGAGAGGGCGCTCGTCGAGGGCCAGGAGCGTCTTGGACCACAGGCCCTGGTACTGTGGCGGGGCGATGTAGATGATGTCGAACTGCTCCTCTGTTTGGGTGATGAATCGAAAGACATCGTCGCGTACCACTCGTGCCAGGGGGCCCAGGCCGGTGATGCGCAGGTTCTCGTGCACCGTGCGGACGGCCTTGGCGGCCTTTTCAACGAGAACCGCCTCTTGGGCCCCCTGGCTGAGAGCCTCGATGCCCACGCTACCCGTTCCGGCAAAGAGGTCCAGGAAGCGGCAGCCTGGAAGGCGCCAACTGAGAATGTTGAACAGGGATTCTTTGACCCGATCGGTGATCGGACGGGTTCCTTCACCGGGGACTGGCTTGAGCGTTCTGCCTTTTGCCCTGCCTGCGATCACGCGCATAGGGAATGTTCCTCGAATGACGTCGCCCGGGACGTGCGGTTCCCTCTCCGGCAACCGCCGACAAAGGCTACTTTGTTGCCGTACTCGGCCTTGAGCATCTCGACGTCCATCGAGCCTGCCTGCCTCCCTCGCTAGATCGATATCTCGTGCGACCCGGCATCGAGCTCGCGCTGGGGCTGGCCTTCGAGGTCCAAGATCACCGGAACGGGCGACTCGATCTGCACCGCATCTGCCGTAGCGTGGATGTGGATCAACCCCTGCGGCGTGGGCACCGCACCTTTGGCCCAGGCGAGTGGGCCCAAGCGCGGGGCGACTTTTGCGCAGGCATAGCCCGGCGCTGCTGGTTGCACACCCAGTGTATAGAAGACCATGTCTCGCGTCGGCGTGCAGCTCCAGCCGTGGACGTGCGTCCCCCAGCCCCAGCACTCTCCGATCGTGTCATACCCATCGACGAGGAACTCTGACCAGCGCCGGTAGAGCTCGGGCAGCATGCCGGCCCGACCCGCCAGGGCCACGGCATCGTGCACCGTGTAGCTCATGAACGGTTCGGCGAGCACGATCTCGGTCTCGATGTCCCAGTCTGGCTCGTAGATTCCCTGGAACTGCTTCTGCATCTTTTTCCTCGAGTACTCGCCATCCATACCGCCGGTCCAGGAGCGAACAACCAGGGACTCGGGGTCGGTGATTGTCTCGACGATTCGCCCTTCGCGCTTGCGGGGCGCCAGCCCGGCACAGATCGCCAATGCCCCTGCGAGCTGGCTCATCGGTTTACGCTGTTCCCCAGCGACGATGTGGTCGATGTACGAGCCCCGCGCCTCATCCCAGAAGGCCTCGAACCCCGCCTTTACCTCCGCGTACCGCGTCTCCGCCCAGCCCTGGCTGGCCCGCTGCTCCAGCCACGCGGCCATCTCGCCCATCTCTTTCAGCCCTCGGCCCCACAGCGCATTGATCAGGGCGCTGGTGTCTTCGGTCATCACGCTGGACCAGTCGATCAGATTCCACTCGACGACATCCTTGAGCAGGCCGTTCGCGGCCTGGAACGGCGCGTACCAGCGTAGGATGCGCTCCACCGTCGGCAGAAGTGACCCGATCAGCTCGCGGTTGCCCAGGAAGCGATAGAGGTTATGGACCGCGTGCACCCAGTGCAGCGCCCAGTCGGGGATCGTGTGCCCACCCCTGAATTCTATGTCGCCGGCCACGCTCATCGGCAGGATGCCGTCGTAGCGCGGCGAGTTGCCCGTGACCACGTTCTGCACGGCCAACCGCCAGTCGAGGTTCGTTGCCAGGTGCACCATCTGGTGCACCACGCTGTCCCCCACCCACGCGCGCTGCTCACGCGTCGGGCAGTCGAGGAACGCGTCGTGCGAGTTGAGCTCCACCGTGCGGATCCCCGCCCGATAGATCGTGTTCAGTCCGTCGTCACTGCACGAGAACGTCGCCCCCTCCTGCCAGGGGTAGAGCTGCTCCCGGACCGAGAGATCGGTCACTGTGACCTTGCCACGGCCCCCGTGCACCAGCATGTAGGCGTAGCGGAAGCCGTTCGAATCAAAGACCTCGAACAGGTCGTTCTCACCGCGTGCAACATAGCACGTGCCACTGTGCACGTCGAAGCGGCCCCTGAGCGGCTCTTCCCTGTATGCCAGATCCACTACGGTACCGGCTGGCGCGTCGAGCGCGAACAGCACGAGCCCGGAGACAATGCGCCCCATGTCGACGACCAGTCGGAAGACGCCGCCCTTACCTAGATCGACCTCGATCGGGAACCCGCTGGCCACGGGCAGGCGCTCGGCAACCTCCATATCGATCGTCGACTCGACGCGTCCCACGGGATCCGCCGTTCCACCCTCCAGGCTGCCGCGCAGGTAGGAGATCTCGATGGCAGCCGGATGCCTGACATGCCCTCCGAGTGCCGCGATCGGCCTGGGGTAGAGCGGGCCGTAAGGATCGGTGGGTGGTTGTGTGCGCGCAAAGCCGCCGATATGCACAGCTGGGATCGGCTTGGCCTGACCCCAGCCGCTGTCGTCGAAATCGGGCTCCTGCCAGCCATAGGGATATCGTGCCCCATCTACGATCTCCAGTGGGACGCCGCCGCCCGGGCCAAGTTCCGCCCGTTCCGCCAGCTCCGTCCAGGCCTCACCTTTTCTCGCCTTCCAGCTCGGATCGCTGATCAGCCACTCGCCCCCGCCCAGGTCGGCCTCAAAAACCATGACCCCGCTCTTACCCAAGGTCATATTGGGCACCGCCGGCATCCAGAACGCCTTGGTCGTGCCATAGTACTTGACATAGACGGCGATCACGTTGCGGCCTGGCTTCAGGTAGGGTGCCAGGTCGAACAGGTCATAGTGCATCCGTCTCGGCTGGCAGCGGATCGGGCCGCGATAGACCTCACGCCCGTTGGCGAACAGCACATAGCGCGAGTCCGCCGTCATCCGTGCTGGCACCCGTTCGGGCACTGCCTCGAGCGCAAACGAACGGCGAAAGAAACCGTGCGCCTCGGATCTCGGCTCCGTAGAGGGGCGGAACTGGTTTCCTGGCTCGACTTTTTCCTCTGGAACCCAGATCCAGTGACCGTGCCACCGGATATCGGCAAAGTCCTCTCGTATGACCTGAGACATCGTGGAGTCCTCCCTCAAGTATCCTAGAATCTGTACAGTGAGACGGCGCCGGGACGCGTGCTGTGGGCCCGGCGTTGCATGGTCGGTCAGGGGCACAACACATGGGGCCTATTCATAGAAACCATACTGATACGCCGCCTCGTACATAGCGATCACGTTCTCGGGCGGGACGCCAGCCTGGATGTTGTGCACGTTGTTGAACACGTACCCTCCGCCTAGCTTAAAGATGGTCACGTTCTTATGCACCTCCTCGCGCACTTGCTCCGGCGTGGCAAACGGCAGCACGTGCTGCGAGTCGATCCCGCCGCCCCAGAAGACAATCTCGTCTCCCCACTGGTCCTTCAGTTGCTGCGGGTCCATGCCCGGCGTGCTGATCTGCACTGGGTTGAGGATGTCGATCCCCATCTCGATGAAATCGGGGATATAGGTCGAACAGTCGCCACAGGTGTGATACCAGATCTTGGCCTTTGAATGGGCCAAAATCGTGTCGATCACTTGCTGCTGCCGCGGACGGACCACCTGTCGGTAAAACCGTGGGGAAAAGAGCGGGCCGCACTGCCCCGCCAGGTCATCCCCGATCATGATCACATCGAGCAGGTCGCCGACCTGGCTCAGGAACCCAGTCATCCATTCGACCCAGTAGGCCGAGGTGCGGTCGAGCAGCGCCTCGCAGAAAGCGGGGTTCTCGATCGTGTCGGTGAACCAGCGCTCCAGCCCACGCATGTACCAGCAGGTCTCGTAGGTCACGCCACAGATGGTGCTCGACAATGCGTAGGACGTGTTCTCCCTCATCCACAGCGCGCGCTCGCGCAGGCCAGCAAAGCGAGTGGGATCGCTGCCGTCGGGGAACGGGTAGTCGTCCAGGTCAGCGATCGTCGCTTCGGCCAGGGGATGGTGCGTGATGTCCATGTAGAGTCCCTGGTCGTCCGGCATCGACCATACCACGCCAAACTCGTCTTGCAGATCGTGCCACAGCCGCCCGTCCCGTTCTACCTGCCGGATCGTCCCGTCGAATCCCTTGGGCGCGTTCGCGCCGATGTAGCGAAAGTCGCAGTGAAAGCGTTGCAGGACCGTCTCTGAAGGGACGGCGAGCTGCTGTACCGGGTCGAGGATCGCGACCTCCTCCTCCAGTCCCAGGTGGTCGATCAGGTCCTCGTACGCGGCGCGGTGGATGCCCGTCTGAAACCCGCCCAGGTCGATCGGGATCCGATCGGTTTCCTCGTGGTTCAGCGCGCGCTGCGCGCGTTCGCGGCTGGTCAGGCTCTCATAGGGTGTCATACGTGCCTCTCCTTCCTGTGCCACGGTTCCCCAGCCTAGACCGATACCTCGTGCAGCCCTACGGCCAGTTCGCGCTGGTCCTGGCCCTTGAGATCCTAGAGCACCGGCACGAGCGACTCGATCCGCATAGTATCCGCCGTGGCGTGGACGTGGACCAACCCACTTGTGTGAGCACGGCGCCTTGGCCCGCGCAAGCAGACCAAGGCGCGGGTGGTGAGGGTGTTCTGACCAACCTTCAGATAGGGCGCCATGTCGAGCATGTCGTAGTGCAGGCGGCGCGCCTGGCAGCGCACGGGCCACGGTAGGCCGCCTCCCTATTGATTGGCAGGAGGTGGCTTGAGACCGCAGCGTGTGCGCTGCTTCAGGCGATTCGCCCCTTGGCAGTGCGCAGCAGCGCCTTTACCCCTCACATCGCTCTGCTCACAATTGCGCCAGTGCTTCGTCGAGGGCGTCCAGCCCCTCAGGAGTGAGCACAGACATGCCGAATCGCCCCATCTGACGAAGTGAGGCGCCCCTTTCGATGGCCCGATCCAGCCACGGCAAGGATCGCTGCGCGAGCTCGGGCAAATGCTCAACGACCAATGCCCAGGCTGCCTCGTTGTCGCGCAGTTTTGTCAGGGGACTGTGGGAGCTGAGACGTCTCGCTGCCTGCAACTGGGCGAACAGGTTTGCCGCGGGGTAGGCGAACCGATAGTCTCCCGAACCGATCTCCACGAGGACCGCATCGCCCTCCTGGGCCGTGCGCATGACGCCCTCGCCGCCGGTAAGCGGCTGCCCACTCTCGGTCACCTGCGCCAGTGAGGCATCGGGCAGGCGCACTGTGGCCCACGTGTTGGCGGGCACGGTCACCTGCAGGCTGAACTCATCCTCATCCAGCTCCCACGCCGAGCCAAGCGGGCCGTAGATGGTCTCCAGCGTGGCGGCAGCGCTTGACAGGCCCCCACCCGGCTGCGGCTGGATCAGCGCGTGCTTGTATCCCGGTGCCTGTGGGTCGATCTCTAGCCCAGCGACCACCTGGTACAACCAGGATCCGATCGCGCCATACGCATAGTGGTTGAACGAGTTCATTCCAGCGTCCTGGAACGATCCGTCGGGTTTGATGCCGTCCCATCGCTCCCAGATCGTCGTCGCCCCCTGGGTCACCGGGTAGAGCCACGAGGGATAGGATTCCTGGTTCAGCAGGTCGTAAGCCACGTCGAGGTATCCATTGCTGCTTAGTGTGTGACAGAGGTACGGCGTGCCCACAAAGCCGGTCGTCAGGTGGTTTTGGAAGCTCTTCACGTCTTCAGCCAGGCGGCGCGCGGCCTCTGGTCGCAGCGCCTCGGGCAGCAAGTCGAACCAGAGCGCCAGCGTGTAGGCAGTCTGCGTGTTCGAGGCCATGCGTCCCGTTTCGGTGACGAACTCGCGGCGAAAGGCCTCTACGATCTCGGCGAGCAGCGCCGCATAGTGTGCTGCGTCCTGCGTCTTGCCCAGCACCTGTGCCGTCTGCCCGACGAGGGCGGTCGAGTAGGCGAAAAAGGCGGTCGCGATCAGGTCCTTGTCCGTCGTCGCCCCTGGATAGTCCGAGCGCGTGGTGGCATAGGCCAACCAGTCGCCAAAGTGAAAGCCGCTCGACCATAGCCGATCCTCGCCGGCCTCTGCCGCGATGTACTCCACCCAGGCCCTCATGCTATCGTACTGCTCAGCCAGGATCCGCATGTCGCCGTAGCAGAGATAGATCGTCCACGGGCAGATCGTGCTCGCGTCTCCCCACGCCGCCGAACCCCCAGCCTGTCCGCGCCGCCGACGCATGACGTTCGGGATCACGTGGCCAACGGCGCCGTTCTCCGCCTGATCCGCGGCCAGATCTTTCAGCCACTTGGTGAAGAAGCCAGCTACGTCCATGTTGAAGCAGCCGGTGCGGACAAAGACCTGCGCATCGCCCGTCCAGCCCAAGCGCTCGTCGCGCTGCGGGCAGTCGGTGGGCACGTCGACATAGTTGCCCTTTTGCCCCCACACGATGTTGTGCTGCAACTGGTTGATCAGCGGCGCGCTACACTCGAACTGCCCGGTACGACGCATGTCCGAGTGCACCACCACTCCGGTGAGCGAGTCCAATGTCAGCTCGCCCGGGTATCCATCCACCGCCACGAAGCGAAAGCCCTGGAAGGTAAAGCGTGGCTCATAGACCTCGATCCCGTCCCCCTTGAGCGTGTAGGAGACCGTCTGTTGGGCGAGGCGCAGGTTCTCCGTGTACAGGTTGCCCTTCTGGTCGAGCACCTCCGCGTGGCGCAGGGTCACCGTGGTGCCTGCCTTGCCCTCTACCTTTAGCCGCACCCAGCCGACCATGTTCTGCCCCATGTCGACGACCGTCTCGCCCGCTGGGGTGTGGAGGATCTCGACCGCTTTGACCTCTTGGAATCTGCGGACGGGCGGTCCGGGCGGGGCAACGAGGATCTCTTTGTCGTGCTCGACGACCTGCACGCCCGCCCAGTCGCCGTCGTCGTATCCAGCCTCGCTCCAGCCGGGCTTTTCCAGGCGGGCGTCATAGTGCTCGCCGTTGTAGATGTCTGAGCCGAGGATCGGGCCGGTCGCGGCCTTCCAGCGCTCGTCACTGCACACTGTCTGCACGCGCCCGTCCTCGTAGACGATCTGAAGCTGAAGCAGCAGGGCCAGTTTTTCTCCGTACAGGTTGCGCTGCCCCTGAAAGCCGAGGTTCCCACGGTACCACCCGTCGCCGAGGACGGCGCCCACTGCGTTTTCGCCCTCCACCAGCAGGTCGGTCACGTCGTAGGTCTGGTAGTGCAGGCGCTCCTGGTAGGACGTCCAGCCAGGCGCCAGCACGTCCTCGCTGACGCGCTCGTGGTTCAGCATCATCTCGTATAGCCCCAGGGCGGTGACATAGGCCCGCGCCGAGCGCACCGCTCCATCCACGCTGAACGTGGCGCGCAGCATGGGGCAGGGCTGCGAGGTCGAAAGATCCTCCTCGATGTCTGGCTGGATCCACGATGCCTGCCAGTCCGACGGCGACAGCAGGCCCATCTCCCAGTACGCGGGCCCGCTCCACTGGGAAGGCACATCGTCGCCATCCCAGGCACGCACGCGCCAGGCGCAATGCTGGCCCGACCGCAAGGGCGGCCCCTCATACGGGTGGTGGATCGATGCCCCTGACGCCACTTTGCCCGAGTCCCACAGCAGGTCCTCGTTGCTCAACGCAGCATCGCTTTCGGCGACCTGGATCTGGTACGCGGATTGCAGCGTGCCGCGTTTGTGGGCGGCGATTTGCCAGCTCAGACGTGGTTGGGTCACGTCGATCCCGATCGGGTTCTCTTTGTACTCGCAGCGCAGGTTCGTAATTTTCACGGCAGACTCCTTGTCTAGATGCAGCCAAGCGATGAGCAATGGGTCCAACACAAAGCGCGCGGCGCTGGGATCGCCGGAGGAGACCCCAACGCCGCACAGGCAGACCAAGCCTAGCCTCAGAAGGTCACCGGGACCAGAGGTCTCGACACCGAAGGTCTTGCAGTCTGAGCCTAGCGCACGTACGGGTCCGCCGCGTCGCGAAGCCCGTCCCCCATAAAGTTGAAGGCCAGCACCGTGGCGACCACGAACAGGCACGGGATCAGCAGCCACGGATAGTGCGCGATCGATCCTACATCTTGTGCGTCCTGCAGCAGTACGCCCCAGCTAACTATCGGCGGCTGCAGGCCCAATCCCAGGAAGCTCAACGAGGTCTCGCCCAAGATCATGCTCGGGATGGCCATGGTCAACGAGACGATGATGTAGCTAAAGAAGGAGGGCAGCAGGTGCCGGAAGATGATCCGCAGATCGTTCGAGCCCGCCAGGCGGGCGGCGACGACAAAGTCCTCCTCGCGCAGGGACAAGAGCTTGCCGCGCACCACGCGCGCCAGCCCCGTCCAGCCCACGATCGAGAGCACGACCACGATCCCGAAATAGATCCGCAGCGGGGGCCAGTCGCGCGGCAGCGCTGCTGCCAGGCCCATCCACAGTGGCAGGTGCGGGATCGAGATCAGGAGGTCGATCCCGCGTTGGATCATCGTGTCGACTATGCCACCCAGGTAGCCCGAGAGCCCGCCCAGCAGCAGGCCCAGGATAAAGTTGATGGCAATGCCGACCAGGCCGATCGAGAGCGAGATCCGCGCCCCATAGAGCACGCGCGAGAACACGTCTCGCCCCAGGCGATCGGTGCCCATCAGGAAAAAGGGCGTGTCCTCGCCCGCGGTGCCCATCAGGTGCAGGTCGGTCTCCCACAGTCCCCACAGCTTGTACGGCACGCCGTGCACGAAAAAGTGCACCGGGAGGATCGTCTCCCTGTCCTCGACAAAGTAGCGCCGGTAGGTCCCCTCGTCGATCTCGCGGTGCATATCGTAGACGAACGGCCGGAGCTTGAGACCCTGGCCCGGGTAGATAAAGTGCAGCCGCTGCGGGTTTGCGTAGAGGTACTTGCTAAAGCGCGTCGTCGTCTTGTACGGGGCCAGGAACTCGCAGAACAGGACAACAAAGTACAGAAAGAGGACCACGGCGGTACCGATCATGGCCACCTTGTGCTTGCGAAACTTCCACCAGATCAACTGCCACTGTGAGGCCTGGAAGAACTGCTCCTCTTGGCGTTTCGCTCCGCTCAGTAGGCTCATTGTCCCGATGCTCCATATCGGATCCGTGGGTCGACTACGGCGAGTAGGATGTCCGACAGCACCGTGCCGATCACGGTTAACGTACTCAAGATCATGATAAAGCTACCTGCCAGGTACATGTCCTGCTGCATCAGCGACCGCACCAGGATCGGGCCGGCGGTCGGCAGGTTGAGCACGATCGCCGTGATCCCCGCCCCCGAAACCAGGCTGGGCAGCAGCCAGCCGATGGTGCTGATCATCGGGTTGATGGCGATCCGCACCGGGTACTTGAACAGCAACTTGCGCTCGGTGATGCCCTTGGCCCGCGCCGTGGTCACGTACGGCTTGCGCAGCTCATCGAGTAGCGTGCCGCGCATGACACGGATCAGGCCCGCTGTGCCGTTGATGCCGATGATGATCACCGGCAGCCAGATCCGCTTCATCATGTCCAACACCTTGGCCCAGCCCCATGGCGCCTCCGCGTACTGGGCCGAAAAGAGGCCGGTGATCGCCATGTTGAGGCGGGTGATCGCCAGGTACATCAACACCAGCGCCAGCAGAAAGCCGGGGATGGCCATGCCGATGAAACCCAGGAAGGTGAACAGGTAGTCCAAGAAGGTGTACTGGTGAGTGGCGGCATAGATCCCGATCGGGATCGCCGTCGCCCACACGAACAACAGCGAGGCGAGCGAGATCACCATGGTCAGCATGATCCGCTCCCCGATTACCTCTGACACCGGCTTGCCATAAGCGAACGAGCGTCCCAGGTCGCCACGACTGATGATCTTCCACAGCCACCACAGGTAGCGCCCGTAGAGCGGCTTATCCAGCCCGTATTCCCGGTTCAGGCGCTCAACCTCGTCTTCCGAGATCCGGGTCCCCGACTGCTCGAGACGGATGATGTACATGCTCAGATAGTCGCCCGGCGGCAGCTCGATGATCAGGAAGGTGAGGAGCGAGACCAGCAGTAGCAGGGGGATCAGCTGAAAGAGGCGGTACACGATGTAACCGAGCATAGCGTCCTCCCGCAGACGGGGGTACCGGGCCGTGAGGCCCGGTACCCAGGTACGTATGGTCTAGCCTAGCGGTCGTACCACATCTGCTCGAGCGAGAAGTTGGCGGCGATCGCAAAGCCGGAAGTCGGCACGTTGCGCATGTCCTTGTTCACGATCAGCGGGTACGGAACCCGCTCGACGGTGACGATGCAGTACACATTGTCGTACATCATCTTCTTCCAGGCCGCGATCTCGGCCTCCCGGTCCTCGCCGGCGACGACGATCGAGCGATTCCGGTGGCCCATGAACGCCTTTACGTCCTCCGGCGGCTCCTCGCCCGTCTGGCCGTTGGTGTTGAACCAGTCCATCCACAGGCGGCCCCAGCCCCTTCCCGGGTCGGCGTCCCACAGCGCGCCCCACCATAGCTCGGGCCAGTGGTTCCAGAGCACTCGGGCGTACTGCTCGTTCGCGGCATCGCGCTCCGAGCGCAGCGCGCCTTCCACTACCTGGAACGAGGCGTTGACTCCCACCTCCTTGTAGTTCTCGACGATCAGCTCGCACACCGGAACGATGTCCGAGGCGTCCTGCGAGAGCAAGAAGGGGATCTCAAAGGGCTGCCCATCGGGGGCAAGGCGGAACCCATCCGCGTCGCGCTGGTTCATGCCCATGTCGTCCAGTAGCTCGTTCGCCAGGGCGGGGTCGTACTCGCTGGGTACGTGCACGGGCATCGAGCCGAACCCATAGTAGACGGCGTCGATGATCGTCGGCCGGTCGGTCGCGTGCGACAGCGCCCTGCGGAAACGCACGTCTTGTGTCACCAGCCGCCACGACGGGTCGTCGATCGTCTGGTTGATCACGACGTCGGTCGGTGAGACGTGCATGTCGAGCATCTGGATGCGGATGTTGGCCTTGTCGGCGTTCTCTGCATACAGCGCTAGGTTGTCGATCGTGGCGTCCTCGCGCAAAAAGTCGACCTCGCCGGCGATCACCTTGAGCTGCGACATCTCGACGTCGGCCACCACCGCCGAGGTGATGCCGTCAAAGTAGGGGAGTTGCTGCCCGGCCTCATCGACCTTGAAATAGTACGCGTTGCGGCTGTACTCCATGCTCGTGGTGCCGAACAGGGTCAGGTACCACGGGTTGAGCACCGGATAGTCCACCGCCTTGTCCCGGCAGACGTCCCAGTTGTTCACCCGCTTCGCGCCAAACAGCGACCACCACTCGCCCTTCGGCAGCGACTCTGCCGCGATGAGCGGCTCCAGATCAGCGAGCGGCACATAGGCAGTGTGGAAGTTCTTGAGATAGTGCTTGGGCAGCAGCAGCTCGCTGTAGCCCTTCCACTGGCAGATGGCCAGGAAGGCGGGGAAGCCCTCATACGGTTCGGTGAACTTGACGTTAAAGGTATACGTGTCGACGATCTCGACGGTCAGCGGGTCGCCGGCCGCCGAGTTGCCCGTCTTCATCCACGACGGGAAGGTGGAGGTGATCTGTTCATTCGAAAGGATGTCCTCGTACACGAACTGGACGTCCTCCGTGGTCACAGGCTCACCGTCCGACCACTTTGTGCCCGGGCGCAGGTGGAAGGTAAAGGTCCGCCCACCGTCCGAGATCTCAAAGCTCTCGGCCACGCCGCCTCCGATGCCGTCGGCCAGGATGCCCGGCGCCGCACAGAGTGGCTCGTCGGTCGCCACAAAGATGTCTGGCTGCCAGTTCGGGCTGGGCTGCACGGTGCGCACGATGCCGCCGTACTCGCCGACCTGAAAGTCCAGGTCGCCATCCGGGATCTCGTTCCGTGCGCTGCTCAGCACCTTGGGGCTTGCCGGCAGGCGCTCATCGAGCGGCGGCAGGCTGCCCGCCTTGACCAGCTCGGACAGTGCTGGCGCTTGCTTGCCTGAGACGGCCTCGACCTCGACGATCTTTTCCGTCTCGACGACCTTGGTCACCTCTTTCTCGACGACTTTTTCGACCTCGACCGTTTCCTTGACGACGATCGTCTGCGGCTGGCATGCCACTGCCGCAGCTCCCGCTGCCGCCATCGCCGAAATGCGCAGGAACTGCCTACGTCCAATTTTCTCTGCCATCGTTTCCTCCTCGTATGCGTATCCGTGTGAGTGGAACCTGTGCGCCCGTCTCGTACTGCTCGCGACAGGCGGCGCTCCCCGCCCGGCAGGGTAGGCCGGCGGGTGAGCTCTGGTATCGGCATCGTTTGCTTTCCGTGGACACCTCCCTTCTTACCCGTCCGGAGACCATCCGACGGTGCGTCTCGCGCTCGTCAGACGACGATCACGTCTACGCCCGCTGCCCGGAGTGCGGAGACTATATCGCGCGGTGCCTCTGAGTCGGTGATCCCGCAGCCGACCTGCTCCAGCGAGGCAAAGAAGACGGACCCAACCTCTTGAATCATTGCCGCACCGTCGATGCGATGTTCTTCCTCGGAGCGGATGCACCATCGCAGTTCGAACGAAATGTCGACCGAGGCGTCATTGGCCAGGAGCGCACCACCGTGCGTGCCACGATTGGGCTCTCCTGGGCGAGCGTGTCGAGGTCGGCGCGGATGGTGGCTGGTGAGAGGTGAAAGCGTGCGCTCAAGTCAGCGACAGGGACGCGTCCGCTCTCCTTTAACAGACCGATGATCTGTTCTTGCCGTTCCTCTGGATAGAGCCTGTGACTCATGGTTTATGCCATCCGTTGAGGACGCGTAGGGTAGTCAAGAATCCGACAAGCGGGTTCTGCGACAGGTAGTGGATTGACAGCAAGTATAGCACGTATTCCGAGACTTGACAAATGCGGTGTTTTCACTTACCATCGGTCCGAGTGGTCTGACAATGAGATCCGGTGGCCAACAAGGAGACGATGAGGAAGCTGCATGGCAGACACCAGGTACTGGAATGACAATGTGGCGCGCCAAGCGCTCAGCGACAAGGGGCGCGCGGTGTACGAGCGTATACGGGGCGAGCTGACGGGTCAGCAAGGGGTGGTGGCGATCGAGCCGGAGAGCGGGGCGTACTTTGTGGGGCCGACGCTGGGCGAAGCCAACGACGCGGCCTACAAGGAGTATCCTGACCAGTGGGTGTACTTTGTGTGGATAGACGACCCCACTGCCGACATCGCTCTCCCTACGTGGTAGCCAGGACTTGTTTGGGGAGAAAGCGGATGCGCATTCTCAGGGCTGCAGTTGTGGGTGCGGGCGCGATGGGCGGAGGGATCGCACAGGTGATCGCATCCGCGGGCATTCCGGTGTGGGTCAAGGACATCGATCCCGGTCAACTGGATGCCGCCCGGCTGCATGTGCGAGGCATCTACCAGCGACACCTGGATCGGGGCAGGATCACGGCCAGCGAGATGCAGGGTAAACTGGGCCTGATCGAGTATACGCTGAGCTATGAAGGTTTTGAAAGCGTGGATATCGCCATCGAGGCCGTGCCTGAGGTGATGTCGATCAAGCGGGTGGTGTTGGCTGAATTGAACGAGGTCTGCCACCCAGGCGCGGTTTTCGCGTCCAACACGTCCGCGCTCTCGATCACAGAGATGGGCGCAGCCTCAGGCCGCCCGCACAAGATGATCGGCCTGCACTTTTTCAACCCCGCACACGTGATGAAGTTGGTTGAGATCATCCCCTGCGCGGAGACGGATCAGGACACCGTGCACACGGTCGAACGGTTCTCGCGGGAGCTGGGCAAGATCCCGGTCATCGTGCGCGAGTGTCCCGGGTTCCTGGTCAACCGCCTGCTGATGCCTTACCTGGGCGAGGCTGTGCGGTGCCTGCAGGAGGGAGCATCGAGGGTGGACGAGATCGACGCAGCGATGGGGCGAGCGGGGTTTGGCTGGCCGATGGGTCCCTTTGCGCTGATGGATATGCTCGGTCTTGACGTGTGCCATCACATCATGGCCTACCTGGGCGAGCAATACGGCCAGCGGATGGAAGAGCCGGCCCTAATGCACACGCTTCTGGACGCGGGACGGCGCGGCGAAAAGAACGGACGAGGATTCTACGACTATCCGGGCAGGAAGCCCTCCCCCGAGGTAGATGATCTACTCCTCGCCCTCCGACAAGGGGGAGGGTCCGGTGATCTCTGCTCGACGTTCAGCGCAGACCGTCTGATGGCCCGCCTGCTCAACGAGGCGTTCCTGTGCGTGGAGGAGGGAGTGGCCAGCGTTCAGGATGTGGACCTGGCGTGCATCGCCGGATTGGGCATGCAGATCAAGACAGGCGCGGATCTCCGGGGCATCGGACCGCTCGAGTACGCCGACGACATCGGCCTGGATGCCATCCTGGACACGCTGCAAGGCCTGGAGGCCCAATTCGGATGCCGATTCAGGCCTGCCGCGATCCTGGAACAAAAGGTCAAGGCGGGCGAGTGGGGGAAGGTGAGCGGGGTTGGGTTCCTGGAACGCAGGGTGTAGGGCATCACAAGGGAGCACTGCCATGGGGCCATACGCAAATGTACGCGTGAGCGTCGAGGACCACGTCGCCACGCTAGAGATCGATCACCCGCCAGTGAACGCGATCGACCGAGAAACGTTCGAGGGACTGCGGGCAGCCTTCCACGAGGCCGTGGCAGACGGTCGAGTGAAGGCGATCGTCCTCGCTGGCGCCAGGCAGCGCTTTGTTGCCGGGGCCGACATCCACGAACTGGCGGCGATGGCCGGCGCGCAGGGTGCACAGGAGATGGCGACGGCGACGCACGCGCTGTTTCTGACAATCGAACGCTCGCCCAAGCCCGTGATCGCCGCGATCAGCGGGCGCTTCTGTATGGGGGGTGGAAACGAACTGGCGATGGCCTGCCACATCCGCATCGCCGAGGAGAACGTGCAGTTTGCTCAAAGAGAGATCCGGCTCGGCCTGATCCCTGGGTGGGGAGCCACGCAGCGCCTGCCCCGGCTCGTCGGGCTTGGAAAGGCCGTTGAGCTGATCCTGACCGGCGATGCGATCGATGCCCAAGAGGCGCACCGCATCGGGCTGATCAACGCGATCGTGCCTGTGGGTTCAGCGGTGCATGAAGCGAAAGCGATGGCCGGCCGCCTGGCCTCGCTGAGCAGCGTGGCGCTGGCCAAGGCGCTCGACGCGATCTATACCGGGCTGGATGTGGGCTACGAGGAGGGACTGGCACACGAGATCGCGTGCTTTGGCGAGATGGCGGAAACGGAAGATATGCGCGAGGGGCTGCGGGCCTTCCTGGAGAAGCGGGAGCCGGCATTCAAGGACCGGTGACGGCTCCGCCGGAGTGAGGACAAGGCACAGAGAAACCTGGCTCTTGAGATCAGGAGCCAGGTTTCTCTGTCGATCGAGCGCTGGCACGCGCTCTGTCGGCTGCTAGATGAAAAGCTGGATCGAGGAGCTGGCTGCTTCCTTGATCATCTTGGCCACGCCAACCACGCCCTCGACCTCGTCGATCAGGTCCTCTGGCGTGATCTCCATGACGTCCATGCTCATCTTGCACGCCAGGAGGTGCACGTCCAGGTCGATCATCGTCTCGCGCAGCTCCTCCAGCGACGCGACGCCTTTGTCGACCATCATTTTGCTGAACATCCAGCGGCCCATCCCGCCAAAGCTGAACTTGGAGGGGTTGAGGCGACGGAGACCGCCCCGGTTCAGGAGCCCGAGCATTCTGGCCATAAAGCTCTTGCCGGTGAGCGTGTCCTTGCGGATGGCATTGATCCCCCAGAACGTGCAAAAGACCGTGGTGTCCATTCCCGCGGCGGCGGCGCCGGTGGCAATGATGAATGCCGCGAATACCTTGTCCATATCCCCGCTCAAGAGTATGATCGTTGCCTTGTTCTCTGCCATGAGTGGCCCCCTCTACCCGGCTTTCTTGATGTAGTATCGAAAGTAGTCGCCCGCGTCTTGCTCGCCCAGGAACTTGTTGCCGGTCTGCTCGCACCACGCCGGGATGTCGGCGTGCGCCCCGTCGTCGTCCGCCCGTACCTCAAGAACCTGCCCCGCCTCCATTTTCCGCATGTTTCTGGCCAGAAACGCGATCGGCATCGGGCACAACTGCCCTATCGAATCCTGTAGCTTGTCTGCCTTCGCGGGTCTCACACGCCCAGGGATGGGTGCCTACGCAGAGGCTTCGATCTGTGCCAGCGTGTGCTCGTATACGGAAAAGTGCTCGCCCTCGGCGTCTTCTGGATCGACGTACTTGAACCAGAGCGCGTGCTGAGGATCGTCGTGCGCCAGTTTGCGGCGGCTGCGATCGAGATCGATGACTTGGCTGTATGCATCGTTCTAGATTCTCCAGTTGGATGTGAGCAGATCGTAGCCTTTTTGAAGGGCATAGGAAACGAACAGAACGAGTGGAGCGCCGATCGTGAGCGTGAACAAGAATGTACCCGTCGGGGTGCGCGGGGTGTAGACAAGGTAGACGATCCGCCATATCGGCCTGTGCAACAGGTAGCTCACGTAGGCAGCGTACGAGATGGACCGGCGCAGGCCTGGACAAAGGTTTCTGATGGTCGGAAGCCTGGCAACGCTCAACACAAGCAAGATCGATGCCAGCACAAATACGGCGATCGAAAGGACCAGCCCTGGGCTCAGGATCGTCCGGTAGTGATCGCTGTACATCGTCAAAAGCCCGATCCCGAGCACCCACACGGCGGCCTTGATCGGAAACCACCTTGGGGAGGTCAATGCCTGCAGGCGACCGGTCTTGGCGAGGATCAGCCCGACTGCATAGACACCCAGGTAGTAAAAGATGCGGTCTTCGACGAGTCCCAGCCGGGTGCGAACCAAGACCAGCGCGGCGGTGCACAGAACCAGGCACAGAACCAGGTAGAGCACGTGCTTGACGTATCTCGCCGCGATCCCGAACAGGACGTAGAAGGGGAGGATCATGCCGACGAACCACAGTGTGTCGATGGGATGGCTCAGTCGTGGGGCGAGCACCATCTGGAGCCCGAGCAGGTGAATCACGAGTTCGCGGGCCGAGAGCCGGACCCCGAGGATGGCGATGAACGACAGGAGAGCGACCACGTAGGGGAGGTACACCCTGGAGATCCTCGAGCGGAGGAATCCCCGCAGGTCTTCCTGCGCTCGGATCGACAGGTACCCGGCCACAAAAACGAACGCGCCGAGGACAAACGTGCCCACAAAGGGACGTAGAGGAGCAAGAGGGTGCCCGAGCAGTCCCAGCTCGTAGGCATTGGAGTGGTGAAAAAACAAGAGGAGTATGGACATACTCCTCAGGATGTCAAACTCGACGATTCTCTCGCGTCTGGACATGGCCTGCCTCGGCACGCTCGGCGGCGGACCGTGCGGGAGGGCGGTCTATTTTCGCTTCTGGGCTTCTTCGATCTTGGCCCACGAATCGCGCAGCGACACGGTCCTGTTGAACACCAGCCGCTCGCCTGTGGAGTCCGGATCGACGCAAAAGTAGCCCTGCCGCTCGAACTGGCATCGCGTGCCCGGTGCTGCGCCAGCCAGGCTCGGCTCGACCTTGCACATCCGCGTCTCCAGCGAGTCTGGGTTCAGGTTGGACGTAAAGTCGGCTCCCTCCTCCACATCGCCGGGATCTTGCACGGCAAAGAGACGGTCGTACAGGCGTACCTCGGCGTCCAGGGCGTGACGAGCGGACACCCAGTGCAGGGTCCCCCTGACCTTCCGGCCGTCCGGGGCGTCACCGCCCCGTGTGGCCGGATCGTAGGTGCAGTGCAGCTCGACCACCTCGCCCTGCTCGTCCTTGACCACACCCACGCACGTGACAAAGTACGCGTAGCGGAGTCGCACCTCGCGACCGGGAGCCAGGCGCCAGAACCGTCGCGGTGGGTCCTCACGAAAGTCCTCGCGCTCGATGTACAGCTCGCCGGAAAAGGGCACCTTGCGGGTTCCCGCGCTCAGGTCTTCCGGGTTGTTGATGGCCTCCATCTCTTCGACCCCGTCTTTGGGGTAGTTGTCGATGATCACCTTGATCGGGTCCAGAACGCCCATCACGCGCGGGGCGCGCTGGTTGAGATCCTGGCGCACAAAGTGCTCGAGGAGTGCGATGTCGACGACGCTGTTGCTCTTGGCCACCCCGATGCGATCGATAAAGCCCCGCACAGCCTCAGGTGTGTAGCCACGCCTGCGCATGCCTGACAGCGTCGGCATCCGCGGGTCGTCCCATCCGCTGACGAACCTCTCTTCCACCAGGCGGCGGAGAAAGCGCTTGCTCAGCACGGTGTAGTTGAGAAAAAGGCGTGCGAACTCGATCTGCCTGGGATGATAGACCTCGAGCTCGTCCAGGAACCAGTCATACAGAGGGCGGTGAGCCTCATAGTCGAGGTCGCACAGCGAGTGCGTGATCCCTTCGATGGAATCGCTTTGGCCGTGAGCAAAGTCGTACATCGGATAGATGCACCACTTGTCCCCCGTCCGGTGGTGGGTGGCGTGCAGAATGCGGTACATGACCGGATCGCGCAGGTTGATGTTCGGCGAGCGCATATCGATCTTGGCGCGGAGCGTACGCGAGCCATCCGGGTACTCGCCGTTCCGCATGCGCTCGAACAGGTCCAGGTTTTCCTCAACCGAGCGGTCCCGGTACGGGCTGTCCTTGCCGGGCTCGGTCAGGGTGCCGCGGTGTTCCCGGATCTCGTTCGCGGTCAGATCGCAGACGTAGGCCTTGCCTTTCTTGATCAGCTTGATCGCCCACTCGTAGAGGGGATCAAAGTAGTCCGAGGCATAGTAGAGCCGATCTCCCCACTCCCAACCCAACCAGCGGATGTCCTCCATGATCGATTCCACGTACTCTGTCTCTTCTTTGACTGGATTGGTGTCGTCAAAGCGCAGGTTGCAGAGCCCACCATAGTCAGCCGCAACACCAAAGTCGATGCAGATCGCCTTGGCGTGCCCGATGTGCAGGTAGCCGTTCGGCTCAGGCGGGAAACGGGTGCGCACGGTGGTGTACCGTCCGCTCTCCAGATCTTCTTCCACGCTCTTTCGAATAAAGTCAACAACGGTCGAATCGAGCGCCGCCTCGGTTTCCTCGACCTGGTTCGCTTCTGGCCTCTCGTTTCCCATGGTCACGTCTCCTTCGCCATCGTCGATCGTACAACATCACCACATTATAGCGATTCGGGCCATATCGGCAAATGCGCGCTCTCTGAGGGCATCTCTGTTATGGCTGGAAGGTGCTGCAGAGAGCGCGCGCTATGAACGGGTCTCGGAGGACTCTGGGGCGGTCATGTTCTCCAGTTGGGATAGGAGCCTCAGCGCTTCCTCTCGCGATGAGCCACACGTGTCCGTCGAGGGCTGGAGCCGCGCGCAGACCTCGGGACGCTGCGGGTCCCCGTAGAGCAGGCAGCGGTAGTCCGCGCTGAGGTGGATACATCTCACGCCCGCGGGCTTGCCATGCGGCATCCCCGGTATCGGAGAGGAGATGGAGGGGGCAATACAACAGGCACCGCATCCCACACGACACTTGATCAATGCTGTCCAGCCAGCCTAAGTCTGAGCCTGCTTCTGCCGGATGCGCTCCTCTATCTGGTCTCCCTGATAGTGAGTCCACATCGCAGGCACCAGCCCAAAGTAGCGCTTGCGGTCCTCATCTGTGATCTCTTCCTGGACGACCTGAGCGGGCACGCCCTCGGCGAAGCAGTTCTCGGGGATCACCTGGTCGTGGTGTGTGGCACTGCCATTTGCCAGGACGGCCCCTTTTCCAAGCCGGGTGTTATAGTCGCAGCATGCATTGAGGCCGACTGCCGCGCTGTCGCCCAGTTGGGTGCCGTGCATCGTCACCCCGTGGTTGACCCAGCAGTCGTCGCCAATGATCGAGCGATCGGGCACGGCTGCCATCGATGACCCGACCTGGGCAGGACGCCCACCTTCGATGCAGACCGAGTCATAGATGTGCGTGTAGCTGCCGATCGTGTTGCGCCCTCTGATCACGACGTTGCAGCGGATCAGCGTGTGGTGCCCAATGGTGACCTCACCGGTGATGATCGTGCCCGAGTCGATCTTGGTGTAGGCGCCAACCGTCACCTTTCCCTCGAGAAGCACGGTCGGATGGATCTCTGCTGTTGGATGTATGTTCAGTTCGCTCGTGCCCTGAGACACTGTCTCTCCTTGTACCATCGTTCGTGCTGCCTCTCGGATCGCCACCAGTTTATGCTCTCGCGTCCAGCGCTTGACGGGCACGAGGTCGAATACCTGGCCTCGGAGGTGCTGGATCCAGCGCTCCATGCTGAACAGGCAGGTGATCGTGCCGTTGCCACTGCCTCCCGCCGCTGCGACCGCGATCACCGGCTTGCCCGACAGGCAGCTCTCGTCTCTTCGCACTGCCTCGCACCGGCGCAGCCGGTCGGTGAACGCCTTGGCCGATTCGCTCATCTCTCCCCAGTATACGGGCGTCACCAGCACGTAAGCGTCGGCCTGGCGCGTGCGCGCGTGCAGTGCCTGAAAACCGTCCTCTACCTGGCATTCGTGGTCCTGTTGACACGTGCCCCAGCCCCGGTTGCAGGCCTGGCACATCCCAATCTGCAGGTCGTTGAGCGGGACGTGCTCGGCCTGACCCCCTGCCTGGCGCACGCCCGCCACGGCAGCGGACGCGCAGGCCGCCGTCAGCCCATCGTGATTGGGGCTGGCGCTGAATACGAGTACGTTCATATCACCTGTTCTCCTTTGGTGGGCAGGACTCGGATCCATCCATGCCTGGCATCGTCGCAAGGATACCAGGCCTGGCGATTCCACTCGCCCTCCGCCGCCGATGACCGGTCAGAGGGCCGCTTGCTCGGTTGGGAAAACGCAGTGTGGCCCCGGCCGGGAGCAACGAGCTGCGTACTGGTCAGCCTGAGCTCGTCAGCCACGAGACTTGTGATAGTATACTTCCCAGCCCATGTACTTGGTCAGTGCCTCGTACACGGCACCGGCGCTCTGTGATAGGTTGATCGCCACGTGGTGCTCGAACCCGTTCTCGCAGATGTGGTGCAGCAGCTTCTGCAACTTGGGGATGCAGATCACGCCATACCCGCCATAGGTATCCACCGGGTCGGCGGTCAGCTCGCCTTCGCCCAGGTAAGCGCGGATCACGCCCCGCGAGTCGTCCGTTGAGACGCGGCAGTAGGTGAAGGGGCCTCTTCTCAGCCGTCCGACCATCGTGCCGTAGGTGTTGTCTTTGCCAACCGTCCCGGCGATGATCGCCTGGTAGTCCATCTTGGCTTCCTCAAAGAGGTCTGCGGGCAGGTTGCTGCAGTGAAAGATCACGCCCTTTTCGGGGTCTGTGCCATAGTTGTTGTTCCAGTCAACGAGCGCGCTGGGCGTCTGGGAGGCCAGGGCCATCGCATACATCCCGATCGCGCCGGTGATGTCCGTCTCGCAGGCACTGGGGGAGAGCACATTGCTGAGCATGCTCATCACCGTGCACGGCACCACGCCAAAGAACTCTTCCATCGATGTCCAGCACTGGACGGCGGTGGCCACCAGTTCGTTCTCCTGGATCCAGCGCTCCATCACCAGCGAGAATTTGGCCATCTTGATCAGGGCAGCAGGGGGGATCCCCTGGGTGGCCACATAGGCCCTGATCGCGTCCAGCCTGGCGCGCACATCCGGGTCTTCGTCCCTCAGGCGGGCGCAGCGGCCAAACGCTTCCGACAGGTCAAGCACCTCTACGCTGATCCCTGCTTCTTCCAGCAGTTTCTCGCTGTAGCGCACGGTGATAAAGGCCGCCGGTCGCGCGCCCAGCATGCCGACCTTGGCACCCCGCAGGCCGCCCACAACTCGACACGTGGCCGCAAACTGGCGCAGGTCCGCGAGAAAGCCCTCCGACGCCGGTGACACGGTGTGCAGCGTGGTCAAGGAGAAGGGGATCTTGTACTGCCTGAGGTTGTTACACACGGACATCTTGCCGCAGAAGCTGTCCCGCCGGTCAGCGATCGTCATCTTGGTCAGATCGTCGGGATAGGCCTGCACCAGCACAGGCACGTCCAGCCCAGACATGCGCAGCGCGTTCCCCACCCCGCGCTCGTCGCCGAAATTGGGCAGGGTGACCAGCACGCCGTCGATCTCTTCGCGGTGCGCCTTGAACAGCGCCGCACATTTCTCTGCGTCCTGCAGCGTTTCGACCGATCCGAACGGTGTGTCCCCTGGACTCAGGCTCACCGCCTTGATGCCTTCCCTTTCCAGCACGCTCAAGACCTCTGCCCGGCCTGTCTCACACAAGTGGTCCGGAAAGAAGCCCCTGTTGCCGACGATCACACCCAGTGTCGTACCCATGTTACCCTCCTACGTAAGAGATAAGATGAATGGCCCGATTACCTAGCTCTGCCTTCCCTCTGGTGGTCTATCTCGTCGCCATCCACGGCGTCCTTTGGTCAGCATACACAGGTCTCCCTCCGAACGAGCCTCGGCTTGAGCAGCACCTCCTTCCTCTCGAGATCGGGATTTTCGATGATCTGGATCAACAAACGGGTCGCTACTTGCCCCACCTTGGCCATCGGTTGGTGTATGGTCGTCAATGGAGGGTGGCAGTAAGCGGCTACAGGGATGTCGTCGTATCCGACAATGGCGATGTCCTCCGGGACCGCGCGTCCTGCCTTGCGCAGGGCGTGTATGGCCCCGATAGCCATGCGATCGTTCTGGGCAAAGAGGGCGGTAAAGCGAGCGGAGCCTCTCAGCAGGCGCTCGACAGCATCCTGACCGCTGGCATAGGACCAATCGCCGTGTTCGATGAGCGAGGGCTCGAAAGGGATGTTTGCTTCGGCCAAGGCCTGCTGGCATCCCTGCGTCCTGTCTTTCACCGATTTCCAGCTAGGCGGGCCGGCGATCATGGCGATTTCGCGGTGCCCTGCCTCGATCAGTGCGCTGGCGGCTTGGCGGCCTCCATCGACGTTGTCTACGTCAACCACCATCAGTTGCTCGTTTGGGATGTAGTAATTTGTGGTGACCAGGGGCACGCCGCGATGGATCAAGGAGAGCACGTGCTCGCTGTCGTGCTCGGTGCTTGGGCGCGCGAACAAAATGCCATCCACTTCTCGCTCGGCAAGCAGCCGGAGGTATTCCGGCTCGTCGCTTGGGTTCCGCTCCGTGCTGCCGAGGATAAAGAAATAGTCCATGCGCCTCGCTTCGGCCTCCGCGCCGACGATGACCTGGGTGAAAAAGTAGTCGCTAAAGTCAGCCGTGATCAGGCCCAGTGTCCGCGTCCTGCGAGAGGCCAGGCTACGTGCGGCAGCGCTGGGCTGGTATCCCAGTTCCTGGATCACCCTGCGGACGCGGAGGCGCGTGTCGATGGCGACATCTGGCCTGTCGTTGATGACCCTGGAGACAGTCTGGTAGGATACGCTCGCTGCAGCGGCAACGTCGCGGATGGTCACTCTTTTCTTCATCTCTGCATCGCCTCGCCGTTCTGATCGCTGGACTGCAGCGATCACCGTGACCGGTCACGGGTATGATGCATCATAGCATACAAGTCCGTGGCTGTCAAAAAAACCACTGTGCTTGATCACAAAATTGGTACTGGCAAGATTAGCACATTTGTGCTATAATAGAGAGGGGTAGATTTGGTGTGTGGTGCACCGGTTCCAGGCCTGTTTTGCTGGATGTCGCTGTTGTGATAGAATACAGGCTTGGTCGACGAGGAGAACGTCCTGCGGGGGGTGCGTTCATCATAGTGGGAAAGGCAAGCAGGAATGAGCGAGCGGCAGTATGGTACAGAACAGATCCAGGTGCTAGAAGGAGTGGAAGCCATCCGCCGGCGGCCCGGCATGTACGTTGGCGGCACGGGCGTGCAAGCACTCCACCACCTGGTGTACGAGGTAGTGGACAATGCCGTGGATGAAGCCTTGGCCGGGGCATGCAAAGACATCGTCGTTACGCTCTACAAGGACGGCAGTGTTGAGGTGATCGACGATGGATCGGGCATCCCTCCGTGGTGGAGGGTAGACCGCGAGAAGGCTACCCTGGAGGTCGTGTACACCGTGCTGCACAGCGGCGGCAAGTTTGGCAGCGGCGCATACAAGGCCTCTGGAGGGCTACACGGGGTGGGGGTCAAGGGGACCAACGCGCTGTCCGAACGACTGATCGTCGAGGTGCGCCGGCACGGACTCCGTTTCCGCCAGGAACACAAGCTGGGCGTTCCGCAGACGCAAGTACAGGTGATCGACCCACACGAGGACGAGGTGCTGTGCGAGATCGATAAACAGTATCTCGAGTACAAGAACCTGCCCGCGGCAGTCCGAAAGCGCGCTGACCGGACGCTTGGCACCGGCACGACCGTTCGCTTCTGGCCGGATGACACGATCCTGGAAGAGGTGACGTTTGATCGCAAGACGTTGAGCAGCCGCTTCCATATGACCTCCTTTCTGGTCCCGGCGACGATCCACTTGATCGACCGGCGCGGCAAGAAGGTGGAGCAGCGCAAGTTCACGGGCAAGCACAAGTCCTATACGGGGCTCTGTGGTTTGGTCTCTTATCTGAACGAAGAGCGCGAAGCCATTGCCGAGAACAGAACGCCGGTGCTGCTGGAGGGTCAGTTCGAGCTCGAACAGAAGAAGGGGCTGCCCCCCGAGACCGTCAAGGTCTCTGTGGCCTTTCAGTATACCGACGATCCCAACGGCGAGATGGTGAGCTTTGCCAACACGATCATGACCCGCTTGGGGGGTATGCACGTCTCTGGCATGCGCCAGGCATTCACTGCGGCGCTGAACCAGTGGGGGCAGAAGCGCAAGAAGCTCAAGAAGGAGCGGATCGAGGGCGCCGATGCGATATTCGGCCAAACACTGGCTGTGTCCGTGCTCGTCCCCGAGCCCCAGTTTACCAGCCAGACCAAGGATGAGCTGGCCTCACCGATTCGGCCGGGCGTGTACTCTGTGGTATACAACGAGCTGATGCGCCTCTTTGAAAAGAGGCCCAAGCTGGGCGATGCGATCGTCGATCTCTGCTCCACGGCAGCGACAGAGCGCCGGGCCACGGCCCAGGCGCGCAAGCTCGTCGCCCGTCGCTCGGCGATGATGGAGATCGACGTGCTTCCCGGCAAGCTGGCCGATGTGCGGAACAAGGACCCTCGCTATACGGGCCTGTACCTGGTCGAGGGAGACAGCGCAGGTGGGTCGGCAAAGCAAGGACGGAGCCGGGATCTGCACGCCATCTTGCCCTTGCGGGGTAAGATCCTGAACACTGAGCGGGCCAGGATGACCCGCATCTTGAGCAGCGAAGAGATCAAGGCCATCGTCGCCGCTGTGGGCGCGGGGGTCGGCCCCGAGTTCTGCCTGGAGGATATGCGCTACCACCGAGTCGTGATCTTTGTGGATGCCGACGTGGATGGAGGCCATATCTCCTCTCTGCTGCTGACCTTTTTCTACCGGCATATGCGCCCGTTGGTCGAGGCGGGGCGGCTCTACCTGGCGCGCGCGCCACTCTACAAGCTGACCAAAGGAAGCGAGGTGCATTATGTGCTGAACGACGAAGAGCGCGATCATGTGCTGACCGGATGGGGCAGCCCCAACGGTGTGCGCATCGGGCGCTTCAAGGGGTTGGGTGAGATGAGTGCGGACGAAATGGCCAAGACGGTCTTGGCTCCTGGATCGGAAGAGGACGAGGCCGGTGACAAGCATTCCAGCATTGTCAATCCGTATCACGTTCAGGTCACGGTCGACGACGCGCACCGCGCGCACACGCTGATGGCTCGCCTGATGGGGCGGACGGTGGAGCCGCGCCGGAAGTGGATCTTGGACACGTGGGAAACGCTGGACGGCACGAATGGGAATGGAGATCACGCATGAGTGCAGCCAGGCGGACAACTAGGACAAGACGCGGGCCCACCGAGACGCAGCCCCCGGTCGCCAGAGAGTCGCACAAGACGATCGAACTGGCCGACGAATTGGGCTATGCCTACCGCGAGTACGCGCACTACACCCTGCTTGACCGGGCGATCGCCGATGTGCGTGATGGGTTCAAGCCAGTCCACAGGCGCATCGTCTATGCGATGGGCGATATGGGGCTTGGACCGACGACCCAACATCGCAAGAGCGCGCGCGTCGTCGGTGAAGTGCTGGGCAAGTACCATCCCCACGGCGATCAGTCGGTCTACGATGCCCTGGCGCGAATGGCGCAGGATTTTTCGCTTCGAGACGTGCTGATCGACGGGCAAGGCAACTTTGGGTCCATCGACGGCGACTCGCCAGCGGCGATGCGATACACCGAGGTTCGCCTGGCGGCATTGGGCGCGGAGATGCTGCGCGACATCGGCATGGATACCGTGGACTGGCAGGACAACTTTGACAACTCGCTCAAGGAACCGGTCGTGCTTCCGGCGACGTTTCCCAATGTCCTGGTCAACGGATCTTCGGGCATCGCTGTGGGCTTTGCGGCCAACCTGCCGCCGCACAATCTGGGCGAGGTGTGTGATGCGGCGACGCTGATGTGCCTCCGATGGGCCGCCCGCGACAAGATCACGGTAGATGACTTGCTGAAGGTCATCCCTGGCCCCGACTTTTCCACCGGCGGCCTGGCTTTCCGCTACCGGCTCGACCGCGAGGGGGGTGAGGATGTGCGCACGGATGCCATCCGGATGGCCTGCGAGACAGGGAGCGCGGGCATCGTCTGTCAGGCACGGATGAATGTGGAGCGGCAGGATGGCTCTCGCGCCGGTGAGCAGATCGTCATCACAGAGATCCCTTACGGACAGCAAAAGTCGACGATCATCCAGCGTATCGCCAACGAGGCGCGCTCCGGCCGGATCAGCGGCGTGGTGGACATCGTCGACGAAAGCGACCGCGACGGGATGCGTGTGGTGATCCAGATCTCGCGGCAGGCGGACGCGAACGACGTGCTGGAAATGCTTGTGCGGCGCTCGACGCTCCGGACGACGTTTGGGGTGAACAACCTGATGCTGGTCCCGCGCGAGAGCGACGAAGGACGGATCGTCGTGCCGCGCACCTTGTCGTTGAAGGAGGTCCTGGAGCACTTTGTCCTGCACCGGCTGGAGGTGATCCAGCGCCGGAGCCGATATGAGCTAGAACGGCGCAAGGCTCGGCTGCACATCGTCGAGGGCTTGCTGATCGCCCTCGATCGCATCGACGAAGTGATCGACACCATCCGCCACAGCCGGACAGCAGACACCGCCCGCCAGAACCTGATGCGCAAGTTCAAGCTATCCGAGATCCAGGCCACGGCGATCCTCGATATGCAGTTGCGTCGCCTGGCGGCGATGGAACACGCCAAGCTCAGGGACGAAGAGAAGGAACTCAAGGCGCGGATCAAGTACCTGGAAGCGCTGCTGGCCTCGGAAGCCAAGCAGCTCGCGGTGATCCAGGAAGAGACTGGAGAGATCAAGAAAAAGTATGCGACGCCTCGCAGGACGACCATCGTCGACGCAGCCCCGGGCGAAGGAGAGGTACCGGTTACAAGCGCCGCTCTGGCTGTGCCCGATCAGGCGCAACTGGTGGTGGTGACCACTGCGGGCGTGCAGCGGAGCGATGAATCAGCCTACTCGTACCGGATCGAGGTCGGCGCATCCAGCCGTGCGGTCGTGTCACATCGCATGCGCGCTCGTGTTGAGCCGACCGACAGGGTGTTTTTCGTGGCCTCGAACGGGCGAGTTTGGACCTCTCAGGTTGGGTTGGTGCCCGCAGAGGCCAGTTTCAGCGCCCTGGGTCTCAAGGCAGACGAGCACATCGTCTACGTCGGGGTCTTGACCTCGCAGGATTCCCTCGTGTTGGGCACGGCCCAGGGCAAGGTCAAGCGCACGGAGATGTCTGCGTTGAGCGAGTCGCTGCCCGATCGACTGTGGACGGAGGTGATCGGCCTGGACAAGGGCGACCGGGTGGCCTTTGCCGGGGTCTGCGGCGACAAGGGAACCGTGCTCTTTTTCACCGATTCCAGGGTGCTGCAGATCTCTGCCGACACGGTCCGCAGCCAATCGACGCCCAGTGCGCGCGGTGTGGCGGGCATCAAGCTCAGGGAAGAGGACAAGCTGTTGGGCGGCGCCGTGGTCGCGGATCCCAAGGGCTATATGGTCTTGATCCTCAGCGAGAAGGGATATATGAAACGGGTGTCCCTCCAAGAGTTCTCTGTCCAGGGACGGGGCAGCATGGGCGTGCTAAGCTTGAACGTCATCAAGACGACCGGGCCGGTGGTCGCAGTTGCGGGAGGTCAGGCGACGCGTTCGACTACAGTGGATGTGCTTGCTGCCGATGGGAAACGGCAGCGGTTCTCACTCCGGAGTATCTCGGTCGAAAACCGCGCGAACCGGGGTAAGAAGCTGCTCAAACTGGAGCAGCCGCAGGAGATCGTGGTGTTAGAGTAAGAGAATCCACGGGCAAGTCGGAAAAGCAGAAACGCCATTCGGTGGGGGGGGATACCGAATGGCGTTTCCACGTTACGAGATGATTGTACCACGAGTTCGTCTCGCTGTGCATTACAAAAGCATTAACAAACTGTAATGCTTTTTTCATGCTTTGGGTTGGGGGTTGCTCAAACTGGGCGAGCGTGATATAATGGGGAGAGTACTTGACTTTCGATTTGCCCTGGTGTACCATATCACCCGATGGGTGGGGGATATGCCTTGAGGCGCCCAGGTCTGAGGCACTTGAGCTCGGCTAGGGAGCAAACGCGGATGATGTGTGGAAACGAGCGGGAGTGGCTGCTGATCGCTGGCCTGGGCAATCCGGGGCGCAAGTACGCGGGAAACAGGCACAACATCGGGTTTCGATGCCTGGACCGCCTGGCCCAAACATACCAACTGGCTTTTGATGAGAAACGGGATAAGGCCCAACTGGCACGGGGCCAGATCGGCAGCCGGCACGTGGTCTTGGTCAAGCCACAGACCTTTGTCAACCTGAGCGGCGAGGCCGTGGGGGCCGTTGCGCGCTTTTTCAAGATCGAGCCGGACAATGTGCTCGTCATCTATGATGACCTGGATCTGGAGCAAGGGACCATTCGCCTGAGGCCCGGCGGTGGCTCGGGCGGGCACAATGGCATCAAGTCGATCATCGAGCATCTGGGCACGCAGTCCTTTCCTCGCCTGCGGGTGGGCATTGGTCGCCCGCCAGGTCAGATGGAACCCAAAGACTATGTGTTGCAGGATTGGGGCGAAGAGGAGCGGCAGGCAATGGAAGAGGTCTGCGAGTGGGCCATCGCCGCCGTGGAGACCTTGATTCGCCTGGGCGTCAAGGAGACTATGGATCGTTTCAACCAGCGTCCACGGGTGAGTGAAGCCGTGGAGTGAGCGCGAGCGCGTAGCCGTCTGGAGGGGGGGAATGGCTGAACTGGACTTTGTCTTGATCGAGGGCGATCTGTCCCTGCGACACCTGGTGGACGTCGCAGGGAGGGTGTTCGAGCGACAGGGCAAGCGGTGGTACACCCACTATGCGCTCATCCAGGTAGACGGCATCTATCACTGCACTCGCTTAACCCAACTGTCGGCCGAGCTGGAGGGCGCTGACTGGTCGCTGGATACGCCGTTGACTGGTTTCACCCTTTCGCCTTGCGCGGTGATGCCTGCAGGCCGGGTGAGCGACAGTGCCCTGCGCTATGTCCAGCAGCCTTTTGCAGTATCGATCGTGCAAGGACGTCCTGTCGCGCTGCATACGACGTTCCGGCGCGGTGGCCTGGCCAGGGCGAGCCACGTTGGCTGGTGGCAGCTTGTGGGCAGGCGAATGGCCGAGCTAGGCCAGATGGCAGACTGGCCGACTCCCCTCAGGAACACATTCAGGTACGACGAGATCGTGCTTGTCGAGCCCCAGACTACCCTCAGTGAACTGGCCAGGCGGTTGAGCCACCTGCCTGAGGAGGAGGAAGCGACACTCGCGGTGCGCGGCACAGCGGATAGTCCGTGGATGGTCTGCTCGGCCGGGGGCCTGCTGGATCGGATTGCTCGTGAATATCCCGATGCCGGCCCTGGATCCCTGGTTGGCGCACTGGTAGGATGCAGTCCGCCCAAGATGATGACCTTGGAGCGCTCCGAGACCCCGTGGGGCCTGGTCGAGGCTCTGTTCGATCATCCGGACTCGAGGCGCTTCCTGGTCACGGAGAGGGGGCAACCGGCGGGGATCCTGAGCCAGCGACGTGTGATGCGCGGCGGCAGGCATCTCAGCGCCATGCCGGAACAAGCCATTGCGGGCTGGGCTCGCTTCCTGGCACAGGCCGGTGAGATCCAGACAGGCAAAGGGGAGCGGGGCCGGGTGGTCAACGCCTGGTTCGCCGACGAGCAGGACAGACCTCTCTCCCACACATATGCCCTGGCCGCCAACCGGCTCTACCATCTGGCGGTGAACATAGGCGCACCATCCGACAAAGCCTACATCAGGGGTGAGCGCTTGAGCCTGGACACGCGGCTGATCAACTACCTCGTTGGCCAAGATACTCCCCTGAACCTGCGCGTGGATAGCGATGACTTTGTGGTCCTGGACTCAGAACACGAGATCCTGCTTCCCTCCGCAGGGGCAACTGCTGACCGGACGTTCCGCCTGGTTACCCCCGTTCGCACCGGTCTCAGCAGGCTTCGCCTGGGCGTGTACTTTGAGAACAATCTCGTGCAGTCCTACCTGGTCTATGCGCGCGTTGCGCCCAACGAAGGGCCGATGCCCGAGGGGATGCCCGAGGGGCTTGGCGATGGCTGGTGGAGTGAGTGCGAGTACACGCTCTCATCCGATCTGACCGATCTGCGGGATATGAGCCGGCGGCGCGTGTGCGTGTGGATCGGCGAGGGCGAGTCGGGCCAGCGGCAGGCCAGGATGCACACGCAGTTGGGTATGGAGATGGGGCCGGTCCTGTCCTTGGAGGCCGGGCTGGTGGAGACGGCGTTGACTCGATATCGTGAGCTGCTATCACGAGCCTGCGTTCGCGAGACGGAGCCCGAACAGATCGAGTACCTATACCAGCCCGATCACACGCCGATCCGTCCCCAGATGTTTGAGGAGCAGGTGAGAGAGCTGGCCGAGCTGGGACAGGCGCTCTATGAGCGCGTCTTTGGCGAGGAAACCGGGCGCGAGGTGGCTCACCGTCTGCGCGAGATCGAGCAGATGCAAGACGGCCCGTTGGTTGTGCAGATCGCTCGTCTCAGCCTGGACGCAACCTTTCCCTGGGCTGTGCTGTACGACCGTCCTTTGTCCTACCACCCGACAAAGAACACCGTCTGCCGGCAGTTCCTGGACGACGATTCCTGTTCGGGGGGCTGTCCCCACGAGCACGATCCGAACGTCCTCTGCCCCTATGGCTTTTGGGGATTCCGGTACATCATCGAGCAGCCGCTGCGCCCGCCTGGATCGTATTCTACGATCGTCACCCGGTTGCAGGCAAATGGACGTCCGCGCCTGTCACTGGTGTACGGGACGGGGCTGGGTATGGCCCGGTATCACCGCAAACGCGTGGATGCCATCGTCCGTTCCCGCGCCGATTCCGTCGTCCATAGCACGACATCTGGCCTGTTGGAGGAGATGCGCGACGGGCCGAACATGATCTACTTTTACTGTCACGGTGGAAACACGCCCTATCGCCAGTGGTTGGTCGTGCGCGAAGATGATCTTCTGTTGGCCGCGCATCTGAGCGCTGACCTGCGCGCTGCGTGGGCGCATTCTGCGCCGCTTGTTGTGCTGAACGGGTGCCACACCGGCACCTACGGCCCGTCCGCGCTGCTCTCTTTTATCCACCGCTTCGGCGCGCTGGGCGCGGCGGGCGTCATCGGCACGGAGGTCCCTATTCACGAGTACCTGGGCCTTGCCTTTGGGGAGTACCTGCTCGATCGACTGCTGGATGAGGAACCGGTGGGCAAGATCATCTACGACTTTCGATGGGAGATGCTCAGGAAGCGAAATCTGCTCGGCCTTGTGTACGTGCCCTACTGTTACGCGGATCTGCGCTTTCAGGGGATCCGCGACGAATGGCTCTCTTCTTGACTCTCCCCTGCGGCCTGGCCACGTGGGAGGGAACGCCTCGTAGGGAGAACAAGCGGGGGGAGAGAGGAGATCTTCCGAACGAAAAACGCTGTGCCAGGGCTCCGGAAAGGGGGGAGGGAACCGTGGACGAAAAGGTCATCGATTTGAGGGTGCGGGCCGTTGGAGGCGCGTACACCGTCGAGTACGCTGCCGGTGAGCTCGTCGCTTCGGAGGAGGTGCCTGCCGAAGCGCTCGACGTCCTCGCTCTGGCTCGGTTTGCCAGAGATGCCGCTGAGGGATACGCGGCCTTGTCAGAGGCACAGCAGTCCGGCGAGCGGCTGTTCGGTCTGCTTTTCGGCGACAGGCAGTGGTCGGACTCGTTCCAGCAGGAGTTGAGGAACAGTGAAAGCGTGCACCTGCGATTGGACGTCTGGCCTCCTCTTTTGCGCGCTGTGCCCTGGGAGCTGATGTACGATGGGGGCTACCTGGCGCTGCTGCCTCAGGTGCGTCTCAGCCGCCTGGGGGAATCGCAGGCAGCGATGCACCTGCCAGAGGACACGATGCGCATCGTGATCCTGACCTCAAGCATCCCAGAATTCCACTCGGAAGGAGAGGCGGATGCTGTCTTCAGGGTACTGGAACAAGCGCAGCGCAGCGGCTCGGTGGTGTCCCGACAGGTTCGCTACCAATCGGAAGAGTCTTTGTTCGAGATCGGCGAGTGCGACGTTCTTCACGTCAGTGGGTACGTCGAGATGCGAACCGGGGTGCCCCTGCTGGTGCTGGCCCCGAGGGAGTACCTGCCCTTTGAGCGGTTGGTCGAAGCGTGTCGCCTTTCCAGGCCCTCAGTCGTCTACTTGAGCGCCCGCAACGGCACCGCCGCACCGGTGGAGAATCCGGATGCAGGCCCGGTTCGCGTGCTTGAGAAACGCGCGAACGTGCCGGCGGTCATCGGACCCTATGGAAGCACGACATCCCGCTCTTTGGCGATCATGGCAGCAGAGTTCTATCGTGGTCTATCCGGCAGGATGTCGTTGCCCGCGGCCGTCGCCCGTGCGCGCAGGCAGTTGGCCACTGCCCGGCAGTCCGGTACGGGACACAGGCGGCTCTTGGACTGGACTGGCCCCGTCCTATACCAGAGTCGGTCGGAGCAAGGTGCGGTCTCCCAGTCTCCCGTGTTGTCTGCTGGGTTCACACCGTCGCTCTCGAGTGCCGTGGCCCAACCGATTATGATGGACGTGACCTCGAACTCTGCAAAGGCCGGCCCAGAAGCGGCTGAGGAGTCCTCATCGTCCACCATCGATCGGGTGGCCTCGCCCTCTGCTTCCCTGGGATCGCTGCCGGACATGATTTCACCGGAAGAGATGGGGGAAGAGCGACTGGAAGAGCTGCGCGCGTTCCTGAGCACGCACGTGCCGGAAGCAGAGATGCTGGATTTGCTGCGTTTCTCTCTGCGGACGCCCGATCGCCGCCAGCAGGAGGCGGCCGTGCTGGCGCTGGGGCTGCTGGGCGAACAGAGACGAGAGGCGCGAGAGATGCTGATCGATCTGGCTGGCGACCGGAAACACGTGGACGCGTTCCTGCGCCGCAAGGCCGTAGAGCAATTGGGGTACATCCGCGACCGGTCGGCGGTCGACGCCTTGCTCCTGGCGATGACCGACCCGGAGGCAGAGGTGCGCCTGACTGCACAGAGTTCGCTGGCTCATCTCAGCAAGAGAACCAAGTCCGTGCCTGAACGAGACCATCTGGATCTGCCGCTGGGTGCCGGGCAAGCTGCCGAATGCATCGCTCCTCTGCGGCGGGCAGTTGCCAGCACGTCCGGCCTTTCTCCCCGGCAGCGTGTGGAGACGATGAAGGGGATCGAAGCGCTGCGCTCTGAGCTGGTTCGCCCGCAGTTCCGAGCCGGGCAGGTGGATGCTTTGTTGGAGGCTCTGTGGCCCGTCTCACCTGAGGTCAAGGGGCTGGCGATGGACCTGAAAAAGGGGATCGGGTTAACGATGTCGGCGAGACAGCGCCAATGGGCGCTGCCGGGCGGTGATGAGAAAGCAGGGGCAGATCGCAGCAAAGGAGATGTGCCATGAATAGCGCAGTCAACCCGTTCACGATCGCGGTCGTGGTCCTGACCTTGCTCTATCTGCCCTTGGTGCTCGTATTCTACTGGCTCACCCACGTGCGGCGGCAGGTCTCGGCGGGCCGCCAGGCGATCCGCACCAAGGAGCTGGCCTTCTTTTTCAGGCGCACTCTGGATGAGCAGTGGAGCCTGGGCGCTCACCTGCTCATGTGCCTGCTGCCCTCGCTGGTGCTGGCACTGGGAGGCACCCTGGCTGCGATCTCGTTGATGACCTTGCTGGAGACGCAGAGCACGGTGTATGCGTTCGGCATTCCTGTACAGGCCGTCGAAAGGTATATCAGCCCGGTCTTTTTCGGCTTCCTGGGCGCGTACTTGTTCATGCTGCAGGTCACACTGCGTCGCTACCTGGATGATGACCTGGGGATCGACACGCACGTCGTGATCACGGTGCGCTTGATTATGGCGTTGATCGTGTCCTTTGTCGCCGGATTCCTCCTGCCGGCAGCGGACGACAAGTGGAGCGTAAGCACGGTGTTGGTCTATGGCGCGGCGTTCATCTTTGGCGTTATGCCCGAGCGCGGGTTCGAAACGCTGTACCGCATCGTGGTCGGGTGGCTGGGCGATCTGTTCAGAAGGAAGGACAGCGATCGGCTCGATGACCTGGGAAGGTCGCTGGGGTTCGATCGACTGCGCATCGCCCGCCTCAACGTGGAGAACATCAAGACCGTTGAGGATATGGCGTATGTCGAGATCGAGCGGCTTGCGCAAAAGACTCGCTTTGACCTGCAGGCGATCTTTCACTGGGTCGATCGGGCCATCCTGTACAGCCAGCTTCGAGACTCCCACGCCTTCAGGGTCCTGGAGGCAAACGGGATCCGTGCCTTTACCTCCTTTGAGACCGTGTACCGCGACTCGGAAGCCCGCGAGAGCATCAAGGCGCAGGTCGCCAAGGCGAGCGCAGCAGACCAGGAAAAGGGTGGATCCGTGGCGATGATGGGCCTGGATCTTGACGTGGTCTATGCGGCGATGTCGCGGATCCCCAACACGTCGCTTGTCCGCCTGTTCAAGAGATACAAGGCCATGCAGACGACCGGGGCATTCGAGGCCGCGAATCGGGCCGAAGCCTACGAAAAGATGGAGCGCTATGACCAGGCAGTTGCCGAGTACGGGGCCGCGCTGGTCCGGAATCCCCTGGATCCCACCCTACTGACCCGCCGAGGGCGAGTGCAGTCGATGGTTGCCAGGCAGCAAATGCGCAGCGGAGCCTTTGCCGAAGGCCGCGATGCCTTTGAGCGCGCCTTGCACGACTTTCAGGGTGCGCTGGACATCCTCCCCTCGTCGTGGATGGCGCGGCTGCAGCGCGCGATCATGCTCCTGGACCAGGTGCCCTATCTCTTTGACCGGTCGGCGACCGCGGAGAGCCTCGATCGGACCGCCGGGGACTTGCAGGAGGCCATCAAGCATAACGCCGATGAGCTCGAGATCGTCAATTGGTTGGGGCTGACGTATCTGGCTCAAGGGCAGCACCAGCAGGCACTTGTGCTGCTCACAAAGGCGCTCAAGCCGGGTCTCTACCAGGCGCCAGCGCACGCTCGGGCGACCGCAGACCTGGTTCTCGCCAGGGCGCTGATCGAGCAGGCGCGCAAGCAAACGGGCGGGGAGCGTGAGGAGAGCCTGAGGAGCGCCCTCTCGCACATCGTCCAGGCGCAGGGCCTGATGCCCCACAGTTCGCTGTTGTTCTACGTACAGGCGCTCTACTACCATCTCGGAAACCCGGGCTCCAAGCAGGTTGACCGGTTTCTGGAGTTGGCCCTCAGTCCGGTCGAGGGAGGCGTGGTGCCCGCCGAGGAGCAGACGCTTTACTCTACGCTGCGCCTTCACACGGGTGCAGACTATGCCTGCGATGTGTACGAGCTGTGGGGAGAGCTGAGCGAGGGACGAGGAGAGATCGACACCGCAGTGGCGTGCTACACACAGGCTCTGGCACTGGACCTGTCGCGCACCACCGCCTATGTGCGGCGGGGTGCGCTGTACGAACGACTGGGAGATCTGGACGCGGCGATCGCGGACTACTGCTTTCTGATCGATACGATGGGATACGAGACGCCCGATGTGTACCTGGCTCGCGCTCGGGCCCGCAGCATCGCCAGCCGGCATCGTTCAGAGCTGGGGGTGCAGGCTGAGCGCGATATTGAGCGCGCGATCGCCCTGGCTCCAGATCACCCCGCGCCGCTGATCGCCTGGGGGCACTGGCTGCGCCTGCCTGGTGACTACCAGGGAGCCCTCGAGACGTATGATCGGGCGCATGGGATGTTCGACCTGCTCCGCGAGCGGGACGGCATCCAGCTTGACCAGCTCGAAAGGGACCTGTGGATCGGTCGTGGGTTCGCCTACTGCGGCCTGCCCGACAGCCGGCAGGCCAGGGACGCGTTCCGCCACGTCGGCGAACTGGTCAAGGGCCAGCGATCTCCTCCCTCGAGCCTGCAGATCGGCTGGGGAGTTCTGTATGCACTGGATTCGGTCGACTTTGAGGCCCGGATGAACGCTCGAGATGCATTCGTGCGCCTGATCGATCAGGCGACCTGGTCGGGCGTCAACGCCGCCGATCTGCGGCAGATGAACGACGCGCTGGCGGCACTCACGCGCCAGGCGGGCTCGATGGACCGCGATTCGGAGATTCGACTCGAGATCGCCAGGATCCGCGCCGCGGCGCTGTCGGGTGATCCCGATGTGATCGCTGCGGTCGAGGCGCTCCGTGCCAGCATTGCCAAGCTCCCAGGCGAGATGCGGCGGGCAAACCTGAGCAGCCTGTTGTCCAACATCGCAGAATTGAGGCGATATGTATGAGTTCTGAGATAGAGACTATGTTCCAGGAAGAGACCCTATGAACCTGAGCGGGCTGCTCTCACTGATCCAAGATGTCCCGGCGTATCAGACCCTGCTGGCAGAGATCCGCGAGGCAAGGGTAGAGGGAAATCTCTCCCTCTTGCGTGCGGTCCGCCCTTACCTGGTCGCCGCACTGGCCCAAGATCTGCGCTGCCCCGTGCTGTGGGTGATGTCTCGTCCCGAGCACGTGGGGGGCGCCGCAGACCAGTTGCGCCAGTGGCTGCCTCATCCCGAGCGCGTTCTCAGTTTCTCCGAGCCCGGTGCCCTTCCCTATGAGCGGATCCCCTGGTTGACAGAGGTTGTTCGTGAGCGCCTGGCGGTCCTTTCCGCGCTGACGGGGTGGGAGGAAGGCGACGAAAGCCCGCCGGTCGTACTCACTTCGGGGCGAGCGCTCATGCAGTGGACGGTTCCCCGCCGCGAGTTTGTCCTGGGCACGCGCACGCTCAGGGTGGGGCAGCGCCTCTCGCTGACCGGCCTGCTTTCCTCATGGCTAGAGCTGGGGTACGAAGTGTCCAGCGTGGTCGAGGAGCCGGGCACGTTTGGCCGGCGCGGGGGGATCATAGACGTCTTTCCGTCCAATGCTCCCAGCCCGGTGCGCATTGAGCTGTTTGGCGACGAGATAGACAGCCTGCGCATATTCGATCCCACCACCCAGCGCTCGCTGGACCGGGTCGAGCGCTGCACGATCACCCCGGCCACGGAGGCCCTGCCCAAGTTCGGGCACCTGGCGGCGCAAAACTTGACCGGGCTTGATGCATCGACCTTGCACGGGCCGGCGAGTGCCGAGTACCATGCGGACCTGGCTGCCCTCGAGGACAGGCAGCCTTTCAAGGGGATCGAGTTCTACATTCCCTACCTGTACTCGCATCCCGCCACGTTGCTCGATTTTGTGCCCCCACAGGGCCGCGTGATCGTAGACGACATGGTCCAGTTCCAGGCAGCCGTCGCCGAGTTGGAGTCACAGGCGCTTGACCTGCGCGCCTCGCTGCAGGCCAGTGGAGAGCTGCTCGGTGATTTCAGGGTGCCCTACGCTACCTGGGATGAGCTGAACGAAGCGATCGGGGATCGCCATCCACTGCGGCTGGGCTATGAACAGGAGGTCGACTCGCTGGATGCAGAGGATGCCGACGAGGATGGAAACGCTTCTCTGCGAGCGTACTTTGTCCCTGGCCCACGATATGGAGGGCAGCTCAGAACGGTGATGACGGACTGGTTCGAGATGCAGCGTGCCGGTAAGGGCATCGTGGCTATCACCCGACAGGCGAGCCGGATATCGGAGCTGTGGCAGGAACAGGGCGGACAGGCGCGCCCCGTCGAATCGGTCCCTGAACTGCCGCCTCGTCGCGGGCTGACGCTGGTGCAGGGCACGTTGGACGAAGGGTGGGTGCTTCGCCGGCCAGGAGGCGACGCCCGGTTCTACCTGCTCACCGACGCCGAGATCTTTGGGTGGAGCAAGCCCCGGCCGCGCCGCGTCCGCCGCAAGCCCGTCCACCCCGAGGTCTTTTTCGCGGATCTCAACCCCGGCGACTATGTGGTCCACGTAGACTTTGGGATCGGCGTGTTCCGGGGACTGATCATGGCCACGATCGACGGCGCGGAGCGCGAATACCTGCGCGTGGACTATGCCGGAGAGGACAGCGTCTACGTGCCGGTCCATCACGCCGACCGCCTGAGCCGCTACGTGGGGGTCTCCGATCGCGCGCCGGCCCTGCATCACCTGGGGGCGGCGGACTGGGCGCGCGTCAGAGAGAGAGCCAAGAAAGCCGCGGTAGACGTGGCTCAGGACCTGCTGGCGCTGTATTCGGCGAGACAGGTGGTGCCCGGACACGCCTTTGCCACGGATACAGAGTGGCAAGCCGAGCTTGAGGCTGCGTTCCCCTACGTCGAAACCGAAGACCAGCTAGATGCCATCGTCGATGTCAAGGCCGATATGGAAAAGCCGCGGCCGATGGACCGCCTGATCTGCGGGGACGTCGGATACGGCAAGACAGAGGTCGCCCTTCGAGCAGCGTTCAAGGCAGTGCTCGATGGCAAACAGGTCGCGGTGCTGGTGCCGACCACCGTTCTGGCGCAGCAGCATCTCGCGACCTTCAAGCAGCGCCTGTCTCCCTTCCCTGTGCGTCTGGAGGTGCTCTCCAGGTTCCGCACGCCCAAGGAGCAGCGAGAGGTTGTCGACGGACTGGCTGCCTCTTCGGTGGACATCGTGATCGGCACCCATCGCCTGCTTTCCAAGGACGTCGAGTTCAAGGACCTCGGCCTGCTGATCATCGATGAAGAGCAGCGCTTTGGGGTCACCCACAAAGAGCGCCTGAAGCAGATGCGCACCGAGGTGGACGTCCTGACGATGACGGCGACGCCGATCCCGCGTACGCTGTACATGTCCCTCGTTGGCGCGCGCGACATGAGCACCATCGATACCCCGCCCGAGGAGCGGCTGCCGATCCGGACGCACGTTGGGCAGTATGATGAGACGTTGATCCGCAATGCGATCCTGCGCGAGGTGGATCGGGGTGGGCAGGTGTTCTTTGTGCACAACCGGGTGCGGGGCATCCAGCAGATCCGGCAGCGGCTGGAGCAGATCGTTCCCGAGGCGATCTATGCGGTCGGTCACGGGCAGATGCCCGAGCGCCAGCTCGAGAGCGTGATGATGGACTTTAGCGAGGGCAGGATCGATGTGCTGGTCTGCACGACGATCATTGAGAGCGGCCTGGACATTCCCAACGCCAACACGATCATTGTCAACCGCGCGGACCGTTTCGGCCTGGCGCAACTGTATCAGTTGCGGGGCCGCGTGGGACGCGGCGCCAACCGGGCCTATGCCTACTTTTTGCACGGCCGCAGCTCGCGGGTGACTGAGACGGCTCACCGTCGGCTTCAGGCCATTCTTGAGGCCAGCGATCTCGGGGCCGGGTTCAGCGTGGCCATGCGCGACCTGGAGATCCGGGGCGCGGGCGAGCTGTTGGGCACGCAGCAGCACGGACACATCGCCTCCGTGGGCTTTGATCTCTACTGCCGGCTGCTGACCCAGGCCGTCACCGAGCTCAAGGGCGAAGCACCCCAGTCACTCACCCCCGAGGCGCAGGCGTTCGTGCTCCCCCTGGAGGAGAGTGTGCAGATCACCCTCCCCCTCAAGGCCGCGCTGCCGCCCGAGTACATTGCCGATGAGACGCTGCGGCTGCAGTTGTATCGCCGCCTCGCCGTACTGACCACCCAGGATGAGATCGAAGCCATCCGCGCTGAGCTGGAGGACCGGTTTGGGTCTTTGCCCTCACCCGCATTGAACCTTCTCTACCAGCTCCAGATCAAATCGATCGCGCTTCAGGCCGGGGCGGACGCGATCATCTCTGAGCGCGATGAGGTGGTCATCCGCGCGAAGGTCCTCGAGGAGATCGATCGCAGGGCCCTGCAACGGATGCTGGGGGAGCGGATCAAGGTGCGCCGCCGTGAGGTGCGCCTGCCCCCCAGTCCCGAGCCAGTGTGGCGGGCAGAGCTGGTGCGCACTCTGCAGGCGATCCGCGACCTGGCCGCGTCCTGAGAGGGTGGGAGCAGGAACCCGGGCCAGGTACGGGGGAGCGCCCGCAGGTGCCCCGCTGAGACCGCGCAGAACCTACTCCCTCGTTGTCGCGCCCGACGAACGCCACGAGGCATGCATCAAGGCGCCGCTTGAATTCCTCGCACGCTGATCGCATGTCTACGATGATCCTGCGCAGGACAGAGTCATCCAGTGCACAGAAGCGCCGTCTTGTGCGCTGTAGCGGGCTCGAGGACGTGTGGGATAACGTGTGGGATATGTGGGATATCCGTGGGATACTGTGGGATAGGGAGCGGGCATTCGCAAGGGTGAGCGGTTTGGGCGAACCATCGCTTGCCCTTGGTCGAGGGATCGAGTACAATGAAAGTGTGTGGAGGATGCCATCCCGCAGGGGAGCAGGCGAGGGAGGCGCTCGATGAGCAGAGAATTGCAGGAAAGGCTCCAGATCCCCGTCGATCGTCTGGACGAGATCAACGCGCTGTTGCTCGATCCGGACGCCCCGGTGGTCCAGGCGTTCCTGGAGGTGGTGTCCAGGTATGGCACGCCGGAAGAGATCAACCGCAAGGCGGCAGTGGCACGAGACCTGGGAAACCTGATGGCCCGCTTGCGGGAGAGGAATTCCCCGCACGTCGACGACCTGGAGTGGCTGATCGAGCAACGGGACAGGGGTGCGTTCATCTCGGAAAGGGAGTACCGGCGGACGGTGCTGGGAGACCGCGCGGACGAGATGACCTTTGCCGAGAACCTCACGGTCACCCTGGAACTCTCCGCGCTGCAGTACTTTCCCTTCCTGATCATCGAGGCCAGGCAGGCCATCGCGAACGGCGAGCTGATGGCCGGTCGCTACATCCGCGTGCGCAAGATGGCGGAGCAGGTGGAGGATGGCGAACTCTTGGCCGTGGCTGCGGCGATGCAGATCATTGGCGCCAGTTACGTGGAGACGCTCGACACCAAGGGCACCGACGGCTCGAACGTCCACCTGGGCGGCCCGGAGACGATCACCGGCTATTTCGGCGGCGTCGGCCAGCCGAACGACTATGCGGTGAAGTGGCTGGACGAGTACCTGCACTACTATACAACCTACGGTATCCGTCAGGTGCTGAACATCAACCCCGGCACCGTGCTGCTTGGCTATCTCTTGTACAAGCTGGGTGTGGACAACGAGTTCAAGATCAGCGTCTTTATGGGCAACGACAACCCGTACGCTGCGCTGTGGACGCTGATCGGGGCCAAGCTCTTTGCCCGTGACGATGGCACGAGCCCGCTGATCGGGTTCAACTGGTCCAACTCGGTGAACAACGAGACGATCGAGATCACAGCCCAGGTTCGGGCAGCGCTGGGCTTTGAGGATATCGTCCGCTTTGAGCACCACATCACCGAGACCTACAAGAGCATCGTCCGCCAGCCGTACAACCGGCGCGATGAACTCGTAGAGATCGCGGCCAAAGTGCCCAATGTCTCGGCCAAGCACGAGGGTGGCGACCCTGAGGTCGACTGCAGGCGCGAGCACCCGTCAGACATCCTCGATTACTTTCGCGACAAGGCCGAGATCGAAGCAGCCGGCGATATGCCACACTTGCTGCGCAACTACCTGGACCGGCACGACGCGGTGAACGCCACGGCGCGGGCGCTGACGGAGAATGGGCTGGCGTTCCTGGCGGCCCGCAAGCTGCATCACAGGTAACGTATTTGGCTGGCGTGTTTGCGCGGCAACAAAGCTGGATAGCGGAGGGTGAGCATCGTGCTGTACGTCTTTCAGATCCTGGGTGGCATGGCTCTGTTTCTCTTTGGGGTCGGCAGGCTCGGCTCGGGAATGGAAAAGCTGGCTGGCGACCAGATCCAGGAATGGCTGGACCGGATGACCACCAAGCCGTTCAGGGGTGCGATCTTTGGGATGGTGGCTACGGCCCTGATCCAGAGCAGCAGCCTGCTGATGGTTACCTTGATCGGCCTGATCAATGCCAACCTGATGAGCTTGGAACAGGCAGTGGGCGTGATGATGGGCCAGGAGATTGGCACCACGCTGACCGCTCAGATCGTGGCCTTCAGGATCGGCGATCTCTGCTTCTTGCTCATCTTCTTGGGGTTCATACTGCACGAGTTCGTGCCCAGAGATGGCTGGCGCACGTGTGGCGAGGTCGTGCTGGGGTTCGGCGTGCTGTTCTTGGGCATGAACCTGATGTCTGGCGCGCTCAAGGTGCTGGCCCAATCTCCCGCAGTGTCGACGTGGCTGGCGATGATGGGGCGCAACCGCTTCGCGGGCGTTCTCGCCGGGACGATCGCCACCGCTGTCGTGCAGAGCAGTTCGGCGATCACCGGGCTGGTGGTGGCGATGGGGATCAGTGACACCATCACCCTCTCGGCGGCGATCTCGATCTTGCTGGGAGCGAATATCGGCACCTGTGTCACCGGGTTTATCGCTTCCCTCCGGCTCTCCAAGGCTTCCCGGCGTGCATCTATCGCGCAGATCCTGATCAACGTGATCGGCGTGCTGCTCTTCCTGCCGTTCGTCTCGGCGTTTGCTACGCTGGTGAGCTGGACGTCTCCCAGCCTTCCTCGCCAGATCGCCAATGCGCACACTATCTTTAACGTCCTCGTCAGCGTGATTCTCTTTCCCTTTGTCCGGCACATCGCGTGGTTGGCGGAGCGGATGGTGCCGGGAGGAAAAGAGATCCGAGAGTCCGACCTGACCGCCTACATCGATGAGCGCCAGTTCCGGATCCCGCAGGTGGCATTGAGGGAAGCGTTTCGCGAACTGCACCGTCTGGGAGAAGTGACCGCGCAGATGGTGGAGCAGAGCCGTCGAGCGCTCCTTGACCAGGACATGGAAGCTGCGACGTGGGTGCTATCCCAAGAGGATGGATTTGTGGACCCCGTGTGTGCGATCCTGGAGAGGTTTGTCAACAAGCTGCTGCAAAACGACCTCAGCGTGAACCAGCAGCGGCGCTGCTTCCAGGTCAAGAACCTGCTCATCGATGTGGAACGGGTAGGGGACCTGGCCGAGGACCTGGCACAGGCTGCACAACAGCGCACCGAAGGCGAGGTCACGTTCAGCCCAGAAGCGACGGCAGATCTCGATCAACTGTGCCGGCAGGCACATCTCACGTATGCCCGCGCCCTGGAAGCTCTTCTTGCTCAAGACCAAGAGATGGCGCGTGAGGCTTGCCGCCTGGAGCGCGATTTCGATGATCTCTACTATGCAGCCCGCCAGGGACACATCCGTCGTATAGAAGCCGGGGTCTGCCAGCCAGAGGCGGATGTGATCTATATCGAGTCACTGCGCAATCTCGAGCGGATCAGCGATCACGCCGACAACCTCGGCGTCAGTGTGAGTCGGAACTAGCGCCTCAATCCGCGTGGCTGCCCCGGCGGTCCGCACGGAAACAGGGGCAGGCACCTGCTCCCCATCTAGCGATCCAGGATCTCCGGCAGTGTGTCCTCGCCCAACTGTCGCACATAGAAAGCCGACTCTCGAGGGGACAGCGGAGCGACCCTGAGCCAACCGTGCTCCGGTTGACGTGCCAGGAGAACCGAGAAGAGCCGGCAGCACCCACAGTCGCCCACTGCGTCTCGCACCTGGTGAGCTAGCTCGGGGGCTATCCGGGCGATGTCGGCGAGGCGGGTGATGTCGCCCCGATCGAGGGCCTGGCAGAGGAGGGATGATTGCAGCCCCTGCATGCCCCCAGCCAGGTCAACTGTCCCTACATCGAACAATCCGGGAGAAAGCTCGTACCAACAGCAGGCATGCACCCATCCATCAGGGTCGATCACGATTTCTGAACACTGGGGATAGGGGAGCTGTGTTCCGGAGAGAAAGTGACTGGCCGTCTCCCACCCGTCGGCACAGTACCGTTCAGCGGTCAGCAGACCCGCTCCCTCCGCTTCCAGAGCATCCAGGTTCTCGAGGACCCTGCCCGAGGGGACCAACTTGCTGAGGTTCTTGCCATAGATCAGGAACTCGACGTCGTGCGCCGCGCCATAGGCCTGAAGGCTGCTCTCCAACGCTTCCCAGGGAAACTCGGGCCGTTCGCGGCGATGAAACACGTCGCTGGAGGCTACCTGAAAGTAGTCGACGCCCAACTCTAGCCAGTATTTGACCAGCGCCCCTCGGACATTCCCGCGGCGATCGGCCAAAGGCAGCCCTGTGGTTTGGAGGGCAAGGATCACGTGTCCCGCGGCGCGTCGCTCTGCAACCGTGCGCTGCGGCCCGCGTGGGTAGCGCCCGCGAAAGGTGCGGATCAGGTACTCTGTCTCTTGTCCGCGCATCAGTGCCTCTCCGCCGCCCACCAGCACGTCCTCCAGCCGGTAGTCTGACTCGGGGCCGGGGAGGTGAGCGATGATCCGCTCGATGAGATCCCTCGTCGCCTGCCGACCCGACGGCGAGGAATCATTGTGACAGTGCGCACACCCCAGAAAGCAGGTCGTGTGCGGAACCCAGTAGATGCGTTGAGTCATCCGGCCAACCATCCTCTGTAGCTATGACCTGCCAGGGCTGCCCGGCGGGAGCTCCACTGTGTCTAGTAGGAACGTCCGCGTGTGTTGCGCTGGGTGATCCGGACGGGAAGAAAGCTCCTCGGCCAACCTTGTCAGACCCTCGTGCGTGTCTACGTCGTACCAGTGGGGGAGACAGACCGCTCGCAGCCCCTGCTCGCGGGCGCGCTGGAGTGTGTCCGCCAGCACGGATGAGGTGCTCATGGCGATCCCCCGGAATAGGGCGGAGCAGGGCGACTTGAGCCCGATGAGATAGTACCCTCCATCGTCACAGGGCCCCAACACCACGTCCACGTCTGGGTCATCCAGCTCGGAAAAGGCCTGCCTGAGGTAGGCTAGGGGGAGAGTGGGGCTGTCGCTGTCTGTGACTACCGCCTGGCGGTAGCCGTTCTGCAAGCAGTGGGTCAGCACGTGATCCAGACGCTCTCCCAGGTCGGCTCCCACCTGAGGGATAAAGTCAAAGCCGGGCGGGGCAAAGTGGCGGAAAAAGGGCTCCGCCTCAGCGGGGTCATAGGCGATGATCGGCTGGACGGACCCTACTCGCTGCATCAGCTCCAGTGTGTCCAGCAAAAAGCAGCGATACAGCTCCGCCGCCTGACGATCGGAGAGGGGCGGGGAGAGCCGGGTCTTGGTTTGCCCGGCCTGAGGTTCCTTTGCCATCACCACCAAAGCACGGTCCACAGAGTCCTCCTATGTAGTGACCTTTGCACTTGACCCAGGCCGGCATCGCAAGTCATCACGTCCCCGCGTTTTGTGGCCGTGCACAATCTCTCGGTAGCTCCCCGCCTAATCGTGGTCACGAACACCACTGAGCTACCAGTGATTTGGTGGCATTCGAGGGGCGTCCTCGCCGTCTTGGCGGTTTCCAGGGCGGTGGAGGTACCCGAAAAGACAACAGTTCTTTGACAGTCCATAGATGGTCGGTGATGCCAGCAGCAATCGCAGGTGTCCTGCGCAGCCAGCGTCGTCGGTCGTTGGGCAGATAGAGTGGCACGCGCAGGCTCTTGTGGTAGGTACAGAAGTTGTACACCGTGCCCACCAGGTACATCGCGTGGTGCAAGGTAGTCGTTTGCCGTGCCAGCGCGCGGCCACAACGAACCAGCGCTGTGATACGCGATCGAAAGGTGGCATTCAAGCGCTCAATGTAAGCGGTGTTGATCAGTCCACCGCCTTGGGTCTTGTGCAACAGGACATCGATTTGCGCCTGAGTTCCCTGCACGATGCGATGCGCCACAGCTACCACGTGCTTTCGGGCATATTGCTTGACCACCTGAGCGATGTAGATACCGTCCCAGGGTCGCAAACGAGGGCGCCCTTGCTTGCCCTCGCGGATAGGCTCTCGGAAGACATGCCGTATAGCGCGCACGCAATGTCATTAAGTTAAGACCTGACAGGTTTCCACGGATGTCTTCTGAAGCCAAATTCGACCCACTTAGTGATGCAATACGTTGAATAGCGCTCTCTGAAACCTGTCAGGTCTGGCAGTAGTATCCTTAACTTGACGACATTGAGCGCTCACTTATGCTGGACATCCATCGACACAGAATAGCAATGAGCGACCTAAAGTGCTATGGCGAACCTTCTGCATCAAAGCGACGATCAACTGCATATCCCGAGAGGTGCTGAGCACACCGCCCAGCCAAAGGCGTGTCTGCACCTGGATCGCCATTGCCATCCAGAGAATGCCGCCTTGGATCTTGGCACGGATCTCGTCTGCTTGCACTTGTCCCAGATCATGCGGTCGCTCTACCAAGTGCTCGTGCACACCCTGGCAGTGCTTCCCAGACCGTGTTTGCCAACTCTGCACGGTGCGTTCGTCCAGGCCAAAGGCCATGACAATCGCCTGCACCGGACAGCCGTAGGCCAGCAGGGCCACAACAACGACCACCAAGTCTGTGGCGGTCCGCAGCCGGTAGAAGACAGTGCCCTTGGTCTCGGCGAATGTCTTGCCACACACGTGGCACTTGTACCGGCGTTCCTTCAGACTCTGCACGCCAATGTTTCCTTTGCCGACTTGTCCACTTGCGGGACAGGCCGAATTGGGGCAAAATACGGTCTGTGGGTCCACTTGGCACCTCCTGGTTGATTTCGCAGATCAAACC
>JADHXD010000010.1 GCA_016783145.1 Anaerolineae bacterium | reverse complement strand
AGGCATTGGAGCAACTGCTCACAGACAGATAGGCAGATCTCGCGCCGCACACCAGCGCCGAGCCCTCGGCTGGTGCACGCGACCGGCACTCAAGTGCCGGTCGCGTGCGGTTTGAGCAAGCCGCCTGCGCGGGGCCGCAACTGAGCCGGTTGCGCTATGGGGGGCACAATCGAGCCAGTTGTGCTACGGGGGACACAACCGAGCCGGTTGTGTTACGGGGGAACACAACCGAGCCGGTTGTGCTACGGGGGACACAGCCGAGCCGGTTGCGCTATGGGGGAACACAACCGAGCCGGTTGTGCTACGAGTAATGCAGCAGGCTGCCGCGTGTCGTGGACAAACGGTGTCAATGCTGCTATAATAGGATGGCACCCGCAGACACCAGGCGGGATGCGTACTGAAAAGCATGGGTCTGGAAGGAGTGCACGTGAGTGTCAAACGGTTCTTGAGCAAGGTCTTGGGCAATGCGAATGAGCGCGAGCTGGGGCAGATGCAGCCGCTCGTAGATGCGATCAATGACCTGGAAGATGAATACGAAGCCTTATCCAACGCCGAGCTGCGCGCCAGGACGGACGGATTCCTGCGCCGGCTGGGGGATGGGGAAACGTTGGAGGGCCTTCTGGTGGAAGCTTTTGCCGCGGTGCGCGAGGCCAGCAAGCGCACGACGGGCTTGCGTCCCTACGATGTGCAGTTGCTGGGAGGCATCGCCTTGCACCGCGGGTTCGTGGTGGAGATGAAGACTGGAGAAGGAAAGACGCTGGTAGCCACCTTGCCCCTCTATCTGAGCGCCCTCACCGGCAAGGGCGCTCACCTCGTCACCGTCAACGACTACCTGGCCCGAAGAGACGTGCAGTGGATGGGCCCGATCTACCACCTGTTGGGCTTGAGCGTGGGACTGCTGCAGCAAGGCCAGGACCAGTCGTTTGTGTTCGACCCGGATCACAACCGCGGAGGAGGCGACTATCGCCTGCTGCAGCACGTGCACCGCCGAGAAGCGTACGCGGCTCACATCACCTATGGGACCAACAACGAGTTTGGCTTTGACTATCTACGCGACAACTCGGCGTATGCGAGCAGGGAGCAGGTGCAGCGCGGCTTTCACTATGCCATCGTGGACGAGGTGGACAACATCTTGATCGATGAGGCTCGTACTCCATTGATCATCTCCGGGCCGTCCACAGACCCGACGAATGACTACTTTCACCTGGCCACAGCCGTCCACCAGTTGACGCCCGAAGACTATGAGATCGAGGAACGAACCCGGAACGTCACTCTCACCGATGCTGGGTACGACCACATCGAGAAGCTGCTCAACGTGACGCTCTTTGACCCGGACTATCCTGAAGAAACTACGCCCCAGCAGACAAAGCTTCTGCATCTCCTGGAGCAAGCCCTCAAGGCCGAGTTTGTGATGCAGCGGAACCGCGACTATATCATCCAGGGCAAGCGGGTAGTGATCGTGGACGAGTTCACCGGACGCACCATGACCGGGCGTCGCTGGTCAGACGGTCTGCACCAGGCTGTAGAAGCCAAGGAAGGCGTCCTCGTCCAGCAGGAGAACATCACCTATGCCACGATCACCCTCCAGAACTACTTCCGGATGTACGACAAGCTGGCGGGCATGACGGGCACTGCAGCGACCGAAGCGGAAGAATTCGAGAGCATCTACAACCTGCGTGTCCTGATCCTGCCCACAAACCGGCCTGTCATCCGGCAGGACTCCCCAGACGTCATCCTGCGCACCCAGGAAGGCAAGTTCAGGGCTGTGGTCCAGGACATCGTGTCCATGCACTGCTTGGGTCGTCCGGTCCTCGTCGGCACGACCTCGGTCGCCGTCTCGGACCACCTCAGCGGCCGTATGTCGAATACACTGCTCCAGCGGTGGGGCTCTATCCTCCTGATCCGCGAACGGCTGAACTCGCGGGATGTGGACAACGCCACCTACAAAGAGGGAGTAGAGCTGCTGAGCGCGCCTCTGGAGTCGATCTCTCCTTCGCAGTTGCGTACTTTTGGCAGGCAGGTCGGCATCACGGGCCGGATGACGAGCGAGGAGGCGGTGAAAGAACTGGCGCGCATCCTGGCTATCGACAACACCGACTGCCTGGTCGACATCTTGACTAACGGCGTGCCCCACAGCGTGCTCAACGCACGCCGCCACACCGAGGAAGCACAGATCGTGGCCCGTGCGGGTCAGAGCGGCGCGGTGACCATCGCGACCAACATGGCAGGGCGTGGAGTGGATATCAAGCTGGGAGGCGAGCTAGACGAAGAGACGATATCCCTGGTGACCCGAGTGCTCAACCAAAATGACATCTCGCCCTATGGGCTCTCTTCAGAGGAGATGGCGCAAGCCCTGCAGAGCCTGGATCCCAGTCGCTACTACCTGTACAAGGAGAGCGTAGACAGGTTCCTCAGGCACGTCGCCGACGAGAGGCGCGTCAAGGAACTCGGCGGACTGCACGTGCTGGGAACCGAACGACACGAGTCACGACGGATCGACAATCAGCTTCGTGGACGATCGGGAAGGCAGGGCGACACTGGTTCGTCGTGCTTTTACCTCTCCCTGGGAGACGACCTGATGCGACGCTTTGGAGGCAGCCGGGCTGCCGATCTGATCAACCGGCTGGGTGCCGAAGACGACATCCCCATCGCCCTGAACATCGTCTCCAGGGCCATCGCGAACGCTCAAACACAGGTCGAAGGATACAACTTTGACATCCGCAAGCACCTGCTCGAGTACGACGACGTTCTCAACACACAGCGCCAGGTCATCTACGAACAACGCAAGCGCATCCTATCCAAGCAGGATCTGCGCGACGACGTATGGGCCCTGGTAGAGGCCGAGATCAAGGAGCACATCGACTCGCTGTGGAGCGACGAAGCCGCGGACATGCCTCGCCTGGTGTATTTCCTGGAGCACATGCAGCCGACGACCTCTGTCGCCGAGGGAAAGCTCTTTCCCTCGTTCTCCCTGCGATACGTCCTCTCCACACTGCCTCTCGACTGTGCTGCTGAGGAGATGCGCGATGCACTGTCGCGCACGATCCGAGATGTGCTCGACATCCAGGAGCAGCGCACCTTGCAGAACGTCCGGCGCACGATGGAACGTGCGCTGGAACTGGAGCAGGACAACGTCGAGCGCATCCTGGAGGCCGCCTCGATCGCCTACGAGGGCATCGAGATGGAATTCGCGCAAGGGGGACGCGAACTCGACCCCGAGAACGCGGCCAGAGCGGTCTCCCAGGCCACAGGGATCGAGATCGATCCCAAGCACCTTGGCGAAGTGCGTGGTCGCCAGCTCGAAAGAACCTTGCTGGACCAGGTACGCGCTCTGGCCCTGGTCCAGACTCGCCTGCGAATGCTGATGCAGATCCAGGTTCGCGCAGAAGTCGAGTGGACGGTGGATGCGTCATCGCTGAACCAGGGAGACGGACTGGCATTGGTCGACGGGGTGCTGGGCTTGATCGGCAAGAGCCTCGCTCAACGAACAGAGCGCATCACCGGTGAGATCGATGCAGACGTCCGTGCCCAGATCCGCCGCCCTGATGACTGCACGGCAGCCAGCGTGCTGCGCTTCCTGCAGGACGTACGGTTTGGCACCCGCACCCAGTTCGACCGGCGACACCGCAGAGTCAGCCAACGAAGCGAGCGCTTCCAGTTTACCTACTGGGTAGGCGAACAGATCGCAAGCTGGGACCGGGACCGGCTCGAGACAGAGATCCTGGATCATCTTCAGGCCGCGCTCAGAGCCTGGGAAGATGCCTGGGGGCGGCTCGAGATGCAGCGCATCGGTGCCTACCCGTTGAGCAGCCTGGACGAGGAAACCCGTGCTGGCCTCAGACGCATCTTTGGAGAGGCCCGATTTGCAGAACTGCAGAGCACCCGTGTCTCCGATCTATCTCCCGACGACATCGCGCGGGTGTGCGCCTTGCTGGGAGAACAGATGCTGTTCAACGTGCAGCGGCAGCTCATGCTCGACATCACGAGTCGCTATTGGATAGAGCACCTGACAGCCATAGAAGTGCTGAGGCAGGGCATCGGCCTGCAGAGCTACGCCCAAAAAGATCCCCTGGCCGAATACAAGATGCGCGCGTATGACATGTTCCAGGACCTGCTGAAGGCAATTCGCTCAGAAGTCGTCACCGCGATGTTCACCTACCGCCCTCGTGACCTCTCCCAGGTACGCGTCGGCGTAGAGCGCAAGAAGCGAGGAGCCGGCGATCCATCGGGCGCACCATCCCGCGCCCAACCATCCGCCTCGTCCTCTGGACAGCAGCCCCGGCGCAGGCGGCGCAAGCGAGGATAACCCCCAGTGCTCACGGCGGGCGCCTTGGCACCGACCTCCTCAGGAGAACGCCAGCGCGCTTTGGTAGGTGCGGCTCTTGCGCGCTGGCTGAACGGCCCTGCGAAACCACTTGCACGGTCCGACCGGATATGGTACAATGTTTCTAGGTATAGAAGCCGCTGGATGGATACATGCCCAGCGGAACCACCGGATGGTAGAGACAGCCAATGAACGGGAAAGGAGGTGAACGGGTTGGCGACCGGCGAGGACTTTACGACCAGGCTGATGAACGATATGGATCCAGCGCTGCTTGACTTTGTCAAGTCCAAAGTGAACTCTTTTGTCAAGTGGGATCTGATCCGCTTCTTTCACGAGAATCCACACACTGTGGATACCGCAGATAACATCGCCCGGTACACAGGGCGTCACCCGGACACGGTGAGACCCGAGCTGGATGACCTCGTCGAGAGCGGGGTGATGAATAGACGCGAGATCGGCCAAACCCGGATTTATTCCCTGGTGACGGACGATGAGATGCGGGCATCGATCGAAGAGTTCATCGTGGCCTGCGAGGATCGTCACTTCCGTGTCAGGGCAGTCTACCACATCATCAAGAGCATGCGATAGAGTACGCTCTTGGCTGGCATGACAGCCACAGGAGGATTCAGATGCAGAGAGTCAAGACCGGCATTGTAGGACTGGATGAGATGCTCCACGGAGGGTTTCTCCCGCAAACGGCCAATCTGGTCGAGGGGGCTCCGGGCACAGGCAAAACCACGTTGGGCATGCAGTTCATTTACAACGGCATCACAAAGTACGACGAGCCTGGTCTGATTCTAACCTTTGAAGAATTTCCTCAGCAATACTATCGAGACGCTGGTAGTTTCGGATGGGACTTTCGGAGCCTCGAACGAGAAGGCAAGCTCAAGATCATCATGACCAGCCCGGAGATCAGCAAGCTGGACTTTGAGGATGTGGGCGGCTTGATCGAGACCACCGCTCAACAGATCGGTTCGCGCCGGATCCTTGTGGACAGCCTTTCCCATTTTCAGAGGATCTCCAGAGACCCCATCGAACTTCGCTCCCTGCAGTACAGTTTTATCAACGCGCTCAAGCGCGTAGGCCTCACCTCTATCCTGACCAAAGAGAGTGATGTGATCTTGGGAGAGATGACCAGCGAGGAGGACGCAGCCTTCATCGCCGATTCGTTTACCATGTTGCGGTACGTAGAGATCGAAAGCGCGATTCACAAGGCCCTGCTGGTGCTCAAGCTAAGAGGAAGCGACCACGCCAAGGACATCCGTCAATTTCAGGTCGGTCCCCATGGCATCGAAGTGCAGGCCCGATTTGAGGGGCAAGAGGGCATCATGAGCGGCAGTCCACATCGGACAATGGCTGAGTCCTTTGTGGAAGCATTCGTACGCAAGTGACCCCGGGCCTAGGATCTCCATCGCCAACGACGGATTTCAGGACAAGAGGAGAAAGCGATGCACATCCTTCTCAGCATCCTCACACTGGGCTCGTGGGTGCTGATCGCAGGTCTGATCTACTTCTTGATCCGGATTGCCCACTTTTACCACAAGAAACACAGAGAGCTGTACCACGATTCGCCTGGTCAGTATACCCATCACCAGTTCTTTTGGATTCCACTGTTTCTCTTTCTGGCGGCTGGTGCCCGCTACGCGCTGTATGACGACCTGGTCGGGGACCTGGCAGGGGACCTGGCGTTTCTCGTGGGGGGCGTTTTGCTCACCGCGCTCGGCTATCGCCTTGTGCAACTGATGACCGGAGGGCGACAATGAAGCTGCTGATAGCGGTGATCGGAACGGCAGGACTGGGATCGGTCATCTGGCTGTTCCTCATCCTGGCACGCCTGACAAAAAAGTGGGAGGTCGTGACCAAGTCCAGGTCGCTCTATCGCCTGCTTAACGTCGGTGCCGCCTTGATCGCCCTGGCATCGCTCACCCGCCTGGTCCGCATTGGGTATCTGTACTCGAGCGCGGGATCAGCGGCATTCCGTGAGCCTGAGTCCTGGTTCTATCTTTGCTTCTACTACATACCCCTGATCGTCGGAGCGGGCACAAGCCTGGTCGTGACCTGGCGGAACTGGGGATGGCTCCTGAGCGAGGACGCGGATTGAGCGACCTGCCCGTAGTGAGTGGACCTGTGCTCTGTGAGAGAATCAAGGAGAGCGCCAGCTAATGGTCGATGGCACAAACACGACGGTCAACATAGCCCCGTCGATCTCTATCTCCCCGTTCGATCTGCTGCACGGTGTCCAGGCAGGCGTCCTGATCTTGGACAGAGGTGGACACATATTGTTCGCCAACCGCTGGCTGGCTGACAGACTCGGCCAGCCAGCCTCTCATCTCTGTGGCACACCGCTCAGTCGCGCGCTGACAAAGGCAGGGCAGGGCAGGACACGCCAGGCGCTCGACACACTTTTCGAGACCGGTCGGGCTGTGCAGTGGGAGACGAGCCTCCCGGCAGGTGATAAAGAGCGCACGTGGGTCCAGTTCATCGCCCAGCCGCTGCACCGGGACGAAGCCGTGGTCGCCGCACAGGTCAGTTGCCTGGATATGACGGAGCACCGCCGCGCCCTGGCAGAGGCTGAGCAGTCTCGCCAGGACCTGCAGCGACAACGACAGGAAGCGGCAGCGTTGTACAGCATTGGGGTGAGCTGCACGCTGTCTCTGGACCTCGATGAGGTTTTCCGCCTAGTTTACGCCCAGGTGGACCGGTTGTTCACCTTTACCACCTTTGGGATCATCCTCTACGATCATCAGAGTTCCGACATATCGACAGAGTTGGTGGTCCGCGAAGGCCGTCCCCTACCCAGGGACCGTTGGCCCTTGGACAAGGATCAGGGCTTGCTCGGCTATGTGATACGCAATGCGCGCCCCCTGCTGATCCACGACTGGCCTCAAGAGCGCCAGAACCTGCCGATTGGACAGGATCGGTTCATCGATCCAGCTACGCGCTCCTGGATGAGCGTGCCGTTGGTGGGAAAGGACCATGTGCTCGGCGTGATATGCCTCCAAAGCAGAGAGGTGGGTGCCTTCTCTGAGGCCGACCGGCGTGGCCTGTGGAGCATCGCCGACCAGGTCACCATGGTCATCGAGAACACCCAGCTTCACCAGCAGACAGAGCAGCAGCTAGAAGAGCTGCAGACAGCGAACCGCGAGCTGCAGGCCCTGCAGGATATGAGCAGCGTGCTGCAATCCAGCCTGGACTCGCGCAACGTATTCAGCCTGATCGTCCACGGGGTTGTGACCTGGCTGGACTATCGCTATGCCGCTCTCGCAGTGGCCGACGCAGAGAATGCTGCACTGGTCGTGAGAGCGGCTGCCACCGGCCCGGATCTCACTTCCTCCGATGAACCCGCTGTCCAGATCCGCTGGCAAGACATTACGATCCCACAGGACCAGACAGACAGCCTCATCGTCCGCGCGGCCCAGGAAGAAAAGCTAGCCACAACCGATGCTCTCTATGACCTCTTTCGCCCCGAGATCGATCTGGAGACGGCTCACCGCATTCAGCAGGCACTTGACATCCGTAGCCTGATCACCCTCCCGCTGTTCACCCGAGGGCGGCTGGTGGGGAGTCTGATCGCAGGAACTGGACGCCCAGCGGTTTCCGAACGCGAAGTTGCCTTGTTGAGTGCGTTTGCCAACCAGTCCGCCATCGCCATTGAGAACGCCCAGCTCTACGAGGCCCAGCGCAAGATCGCTGTCGAGAATGTGCGGTTGTACCAGACCGTGAACCAGCAGTTGGACGAGGTCTCCACGCTCTACATGCTGGCCAACCAGGTCTCCTCTAGCCTCGACGTAGACGTGGTGCTCGACTTGCTCACCGACATCCTCAGGCGGGTACTGAACTGCCGCGGATGCTGCATTTTCCTCCTCGATGAAGACAGGGAATGGCTCGAGATCCGCGCCGCCAGCGGCATCAGCCCGCACTGGCAGCGCGAGGCTCGGCTGCGCATGGGAGAGGGCATCAGCGGGCAAGCCGCTCTAGAGGTGCGGACGATCTACATTCGGGATACCCGCCAGGAGCCACGCTTCATCGTCTTTGACCCCGCCGTGCGTTCCTTGATGGTCGTCCCGTTGATCTACAAAGGCGAGGTCATCGGCACGCTGAACGTGGACGATCACCGCCCAGATGCGTTCACTCACGATATGGCTCGGATGCTCACGATCGCCGGCTCTCAGGCCTCAGCGGCCATCCAGAATGCCAAGCTCTACGCGGGACTCAAGGAGCGGGCAGAAGGGCTGGCACAGGCTCATAAAGAACTACAGGAAAGCGACCGTCTCCAGTCCGAGTTCGTACAGAACGTCTCACACGAACTACGGACCCCGCTCACGTTCGTCAAAGCCTACGTCGAACTGCTGCTTGACGAGACATTGGGACCGTTGCCCGATCAGCAGCGGGAAAGCCTGCAGGTTGTCTCTGACCGGACGGACCAGGTCACCGATCTGGTCAGTGACATCCTCTCCCTGCAGCAGATCGAAAGGGGAGAGCTGCAGTTTTCCGCCCTATCCATAGACGAGATCGCTTGTGCGTCCATCCGAGGGGCGCAAGCCAAGGCCCGACAGGCAGGCCTCTCCCTGGTAAGAGAGTGCGATCCTGACTTGCGGCTCGTGTGGGGTGATCGTGCCCGGCTGGAGCGGGTCTTTGACAATCTGATCGGCAACGCGGTCAAATTTAGCCCGGACGGGGGCACCATTACCGTGCACCTCTCAAACGAAGGAGCGATGATTCGTGTAGAGGTCCTCGACGAGGGCATCGGCATCGCTCAAGAGGAACAGACCAAGATCTTTGATCGATTCTACCAGGTCGACGGCTCCAGCAAGCGTCGTTTCAGTGGGGCTGGGCTGGGCCTAGCCATCGTCAAAGAGATCGTCGAGGCCCATCGCGGGACGCTCCATGTGACCAGCCAGTTGGGAGTGGGCAGCAAGTTCAGCTTTGCCATACCTGTCGCCCGGGAAGAGCCAACATGACATCCCTTGACCCGCACGCAGAAAAGAGCCCGCGAGTGATCAGAAACTTCCATGAGCTCCTGACCGCTGCTCGGGCCGATGGCTCCAAGACCGTTGTAGCCGTCTGCGCGCAGCAGGACAGCGTGCTGAGAGCGGTGGCCCTGGCTCAAGCCACGGGGATCGCGAACGCCATCCTCGTGGGCGACCGGTCCGAGATCCGAAGTGTCGCCGCCAGGTGTGACGTGGATATCGCGAGCATGCGAGTCATCCACGAGCCAGACACCGAGCTTGCAGCCCGGAAAGCGATGATGCTCGTAGCGGAGGGGGAAGCCCACGTGGCCATGAAAGGCAACGTGGACACGGCGACGTTCTTGCGGGCCGCCCTAGACCGCGAGCTGGGACTGCGCACCGGCAAGCTGCTCAGCCACGTGGCCGTCTTTGACATGACCTCACTTGGGCGGCTACTGCTCATCAGTGACGCGGGAGTAAACATCGCCCCCACGTTGGCTGAGAAGGCGGACATTGTACGCAACGCCATCTATGTTGCCCACAGACTGGGAATCAACACGCCTCGGGTCGCCGTGCTGGCCTCTACAGAGACGGTCAACCCCAGGATCCCGGCGAACGTCGAGGCCGCTGCGCTGGCCAAAATGGCCGATCGCAAGCAGATCACAGGGGCGCTGGTAGATGGCCCACTGGCGCTGGACAATGCCATCTCGCCCGAAGCGGCTGGCGACAAAGGGATTGACAGCCCGGTAGCAGGACGCGCCGACGTCCTGATCTTGCCCGACATCGAAGCTGGGAACGTGCTGGTCAAAGCGATCGTGTACTTTGTACAGCGACCTATGGCCGGGGTCGTCGTCGGTGCCAAGGTACCGCTGATCCTGCCCTCACGGTCCGACACGTACGAGTCCAAGTTGGACTCACTGGCGCTAGGCGTGGTTATGGCGTCCTAGCACGACACCGTGAGACGCACCCACAAGGATGAGATATGCGAGACACACAATACGGCCTCAGCGGGGTGACCCTGGTGACCCCAGATGAGATCCGGCCCGACACCTCACTTGCCGTGTCGGAGGGTCGCATCGCCCGCCTGGAGCATCCAGGATCTGGTCCTGTCCTCGATCTACGGGATCACCTGGTCTTTCCAGGGCTGATCAATGCCCACGATCACCTCTATGGCACGTGGTGGCCGCGCATCGCTCCCACACGTCCGTACACGAACGTGTACCAGTGGCTCGCAGAGTACGACCAAAGCTCTATCCTGCGCGAACGAGGGCGGAACTCGGTGCAGGATCTGTATGAATTCGGCATGTACCGGAACCTGATCTCCGGGGTGACCACAGTGGCCGACTCCTACAAGCGGATCGATGGTCCCGAGTTTTATACGCGACATCCCATTCACGTCCTGTACGAGTATGGACGTACGTGGACGGTTCGAGAGCGCACATCGTGGGGAGATGACATTCCCATCGAGTATCGCCGGGCAGTGCGCACTGGTCAGCCTTACATCACCCACCTGGCAGAGGGTGTGGACGAGGAGACAGCCGGCGAGATGGATGTCTTGACCGAGGCCAAGGCCTTGGGAAGGAATACGATGATCGTTCACGGCGTGTCGCTCCGGCGTCGTGACATGCAGTCGATGGCCGATGTAGGGGCCAGTCTCTGCTGGTGCCCAGCCTCCAACTCTTACCTCTACGGGCAGACAGCCAATATCCCGGCCTTGCAGGAGGCAGGGGTCAATCTCACATTGGGAACAGACAGCTCACTGACAGGTGGGCTGAACTTGCTCGACGAGGTAAGAACGGCCCGGCGCGTCTTCCGCAACGAGATGGACAGGGACCCCCCATCTCGCTGGCTCGTCGAGCTGATCACTACACGTGCAGCATACGCGCTGATGCTGGAGACGGAGAGAGGGCGCATCGCCCCAGGATACCAGGCCGACCTGCTCGTGATACCCGATAGCCAGTCAGACCCATACACCGCACTCGTCGAGGCCGATCCCACCGACATTGCGCTCTTGATCTGTGCCGGCGTGCCGGTGTACGGCGACCCGGAATACCGGTCTCTGTTCGAGCGGTATTCCCCGAGCTTTACGTCCGTTCTCGTGTCGGGCATGCAGGTAGGACGGCCCCGCGCGGAAAAGCTGATGGCGGGCGACCTCCTGGCCCTCCTGGACCGCATGTCCCTTGCCACGGGCTTTCCGATCCAATTCCCCTTCCTGCCTTGCACCAGGCCTGAACAGGAAACAGGCCGCGCGTGATTCTCCCACTATGGACGACGGCCCCTGGATCCCCCGCGCGGTGTGCCGGCAGAAGGGCACGATGCCGCTATCCTATAGCCTGGTCAGCCTATGCGAAACCATCCTGGCGCGACGCGCGCCGACCGGCGAATTGAGGATGTGATGCCCCCGCTTGTCCCCCTACCGGCCCCATCGCAGATCACGGTCTTTACCGGACGGTTTGGCAGCGGAAAAACAGAGATCGCACTGAATTACGCCCTGCACTTGGTCGACCACGGCATCTCTCCTTACCTCGTTGACCTTGACATCGTGACCCCTTACTTTCGCACGAGGGACAAGGCCGAGGAGATGAGACAGCGCGGCGTGGAGGTCGTGTCCCCCTTTGCTGTCGGCCAGCACATCGATGTCCCGGCGATCAGTCCCCGTATCTTGGGTGCCATCGAGCAAGCCGCCCGGCCCGTGGTCGTAGACTTGGGTGGTGACGAGCAGGGCGCGCGCGCCCTGGCACAGTACGCCTCTACCGTCAACGATCTAGAGCACGTGATGCACCTGGTCGTCAATCCCTTCAGACCGTTTATGGACACTGTCGAGGGCATACAAGCCGCCGTTCGGGAGATCGCAGGCAGTTCCCGGCTCAATGTTTCCGCCCTGGTGAGCAATCCCAATCTGATGTCTGAAAGCTCGCCCGAGTTGTTCCTCAGGGGCCACCGCCTGGTCCAGCAGGCCAGCCTGGCCATGGGGCTCGATATCGCGTTTGCGGTGGTCAGCGACTCTCTCTCCAGATGGGCGGGTGACCAGGCCATCGGCTCTCCACTCCTGATCATCCACCGCTTCTTTCCGATGTTCGACCCGGCCTGAGCATGACCCTGGATCAACGCCCAGAAACCGCCACCCGGCCCCCACTTTGCGTCGATCCGCGGGCATCGTCCGGCGCTTTTTGGTGTTCTGACATATGCACCGGACGCCCAGAGCCCGGGCTCTGGCACACTCTCCACCACGAGGAGGCTTTCTGAATGTCCCGAATCGTAATCGACCAAGACCGATGCAAGGGATGCGGTCTATGTACGCTTGCCTGTCCGTACAACCTGGTACGGATCTCGGAGCGCTTCAATGCCAAGGGCTATCGGCCGGCAGAGCAAGTAGACCCCGGCAACGCATGCATTGGATGCGCGGACTGTGCGATGATGTGCCCCGACATTGCGATCATCGTATACCGGGCGCCGAGGCAGCGACCATCCGATCAGCGCCATTCCGCGCCCGCTCTTGTAGGCCAGCTAGAGGCGGCGGGTGTAAAGAAATGATGCAGGGGAGCGCGCAGGGATAATGGGCAAGATATTGATGAAAGGCAACGAGGCCATGGCTGAAGCGGCCATCCGCGCCGGTTGTGAAGCATACTATGGGTATCCAATCACTCCTCAGACGGAGGTCCTGGAGTATATGGCACGGCGGATGCCCAGACTGGGACGCGTGTTTGTGCAGGCAGAAAGCGAACTGGCAGCGGTCAACATGGTTTACGGGGCAGCGTGTGCCGGCGCGCGCGCGATGACCTCCACCTCAAGTCCAGGATTCAGCTTGATGCAGGAAGGCATCTCCTACATTGTGTGTTCCGAACTGCCCGCGGTCATCGTCAACGTGATGCGCGGCGGGCCTGGCCTGGGCAACATCCAACCTGCGCAAGGCGACTACAACCAGATGGTCAGGGGAGGGGGGCACGGCGACTACCATCCGATCGTTCTCGCGCCGTCCACCGTTCAGGAGACCGTCGACCACGTCATCCTGGCCTTTGACCTGGCAGAAGCATATCGCACCGTGGTGATGATCATCGCCGATGGGATGATTGGGCAGATCATGGAGCCCGTCGAGCTGCCCGAACTGCGGGAGCCCGTGCGTCAGGAAAGGGACTATAGCCTGCGCGGCTGCGTTGGGCGCGAGAAGCGGATCATCACGTCGTTGTACCTTGGGGGGCCCAGCCTGCAGAAGGTTAACGACCGCATTCAGGCAAGGCTAGCACAGATCGTCGCACGCGAGCAGCGGTGGGAGACGTTCTCTTGTGAAGACGCCGAGGTCGTGATCGTCGCCTTTGGCACGGCGGCACGCATCGCCAAGACCGCGATCCGCCAGGCGCGCGCTCAGGGCATCAAGGCGGGGCTGTTCCGCCCGATTACCGTCTACCCTTACCCCTACGATGCCCTGGCTGAGGAGTCCGCCGGAAAAAAACTGCTGGTGTTCGAGCTGAATGCCGGGCAGATGCTGGAGGACGTGCGGCTGGCGGTGTGCGGCAGCGTGCCGATCTCTTTCTTTGGCAAGACGGGGGGAGTGGTTCCCCTGCCAGAGGATGTCCTGGAAGAGATCAAGGCGCTGTCTGGCTGAGGGCGCAAGTGCTTTCCCAAGGCCCGCGTGTCTGATCTCGGGTCGCTACTTTTCCACCCAGTCCCGCGTGCGTGCAACCGCCTTGATCCATCCGCCATATCCCTCTGCACGGCGTTTCTCGTCCCAAACAGGCTCAAACACGCGATCCACCTGCCAGTGGGACTTGAGATCGTCGAGCCCAGACCACAGCCCGGAGGCCAGTCCCGCGGCATAGGCCGCACCCAGAGCCGTGGTTTCGTTGACCGTTGGACGGACCACCGGCACGCCCAGGATGTCAGCCTGGAGCTGCATCAAGAAGTCGTTCACAGTAGCCCCGCCATCCACCTTGAGCGCGGTCGGCTCGATGCCCGAATCGGCGCGCATGGCTTCGATGACATCCCGGGTCTGGTAGCAGATCGCTTCCAGCGTAGCACGAACGATGTGTGCCTTGTTGACGTAGCGGGTCAGACCGACGATCACTCCCCGGGCGTACATATCCCAGTACGGTGCAAACAAGCCCGAGAAAGCGGGGACAAAGTAGCAGCCTCCAGCGTCCTCCACCGAGCTGGCGATCGCTTCTGTCTCCGCTGCGTGCTCGATCAACCCAAGGTTGTCGCGCAACCACTGCACCGCAGCACCGGTGATGGCGATCGAACCTTCGAGGGCAAACGTGGCCTGCCCGGGTTCCAGGCTGTACGCCACGGTCGTCAGCAGCCCGCTCTTCGAGGGAACGATCTGCCCTCCGGTATTGAGGAGCGTAAAGCACCCCGTGCCGTACGTGTTCTTGCCCTCTCCCGCCTCATAGCAGGTCTGTCCGAACAGCGCCGCCTGTTGGTCGCCCAGGTCACCGCACACCGGGACCCGCTCTCCCACCGGCCCTGTCGGCTGGGTAAACCCGTAGGCGTTCCGGTCGCTGGAAGGGCGAATCGCTGGAAGCATCGAGCGGGGCAGGCCCAGGATCTCGAGCAGCTCGTCATCCCAGTCCAGCGTCTGGAGGTTCATCAACATCGTCCGGCAGGCATTCGTGGGATCGGTGACGTGCACGCCGCCGTTCGCTCCACCGGTCAGGTTCCAGATCAACCAGCTATCCATATTGCCAAACAGGGCATCGCCCGCTTCGGCTGCCTGACGGATGCCCGGCACGTTGTCCAGCAGCCACCTGATCTTGGGCCCGGAAAAGTAGGTGGCGATGGGGAGGCCGGCCTTGGTACGGAATGTCTCCTCCAGACCACCGTCGATCAGCCGCTGACAGAATGGCAGGGTACGCGTACACTGCCAGACGATCGCATTGTACAGCGGCTGGCCGGTATGCCTGTCCCAAACCAGGGTCGTCTCTCGCTGGTTGGTGATCCCAATGGCCACGATCTGTGCGGGCCCTGTGCGGGCGTCGCTCAGCGCGGCGGCGATCACGTGGCGCGTGTTATCCCAGATCTCTGTGGCGTCGTGTTCGACCCAGCCCGGATGGGGATAGAGCTGCTCGTGCTCGTCGTATTCAGCGGCGATCACACGGCCCTCTGTGTCAAAGACCATGCAACGAGTACCGGTCGTTCCCTGATCGATCGCGGCTATGCACTTCATTTTGTCCTCCCCAGATATCCCACGTATAATACGCCCATCACTACTCGGGGCGGCGCGCATGACCCGATCCACTTATAAAGAGATGCAGGTCCCCACGCTCATCGTCGTCGCCGGACCACCAGCCTCGGGTAAAACCACCCTCGCCCGGCAACTGGCACTTGCCCTGCGGATGCCCTTGATCTGCAAGGACACGCTCAAAGAATCGCTCTTTGACCACCTCGCCGCCGCCGATCGGGCGTGGTCCCAGCGGCTGGGACGCGCGGTCATTCAGTGTATGTATGCGTTGGCCGAAGAGATCCTGGGGTCGGGCGCATCGTTGATACTGGAAAGCACGTTCGTGCATCCCCGGACTCCCGGCGAACTCGATCGTTTGGCGGAGAGCACAGGTGCTCGATTGTTCGTCGTGTACTGCTATGCCGCTCCCGAGGTCCTCTCTCGCCGCTTCAACGAGCGCTCGCGGACGACCCGCCATCCAGGTCATCACGACAGGCCCACAACCACTGCCGCTGAGTTGATCGCGCGCGGCTGGCTCGAGCGCCCTGACTATCCAGGGACCGTCCTCCCGGTGGACACGACCCACTGGGATGCCCTGGACGTCCCCGCGCTCGTCCGGCAGTTGGGGGGCTAACGCCCATACCCGGAGGCGTGGATCTTGCCCCCGTCCACCTTGACCTGCTCGATGCAAACCCTATCGTAAGGGATAGTAGCCAGTTGAGCGTTCACCAGGTCCTGGACCACTCGAGTGAATCCTGCTGTGACCCTCGTGATCTCCACGACAAGCCGGCAGTCCTCTGCTTTGGCCGTCCCCGTGGCGGTGATCCTGATCCCCAGCCGGCACACCAGCCCGATCTGGTCCTCATCGAACGTGGCATCCACCGTACTACAAGGTACGTCCGGCTGTCCCCGGATCTGTTCGAGGAACTGCTCCTCGCTGATCGTGCACTCGAAGCGCTGCCCGGGCACCAGCGTCATCCCCAACAAGCCGTCCAGGCCGGAGCAGACAACCGGAGTGGGTGCAACAGTCGGTGTTGAGGAGGGCACCGGGGTCGCTGTCGACGTCGGCTGAGGGGTCGGCGGATACGTTTCTGTGGGCGTCACCCGCGGCGTCGCCGTTTGCAGAGGCGGATGCACGACGGGCGTGGAAGTTGAGGTCGCCGTGCTCGGCGCCGTCTGCCCAATGCCCGGAGCGAACGGAAGAGGGCGAATCCCCAGGGCCACCATTCCACCCAGGATGAGCCCCAGACAGCACAACGCCCCGAGCACCAGGCCGGCGAGTCCGATCCATATGTTTCGATGTTTGAGACGCATTCTCTTTACCTTGGGTGTGTGTTGGGCTGCGTCACACCTCGCCCAGCGAGACGGCAAAGTCACGCAGGATCGAGCCGCCGGTGAATTCGCGCAGGATAGAGTTATCGGGTACTAGATCGGGCTCGCAGGGGAGGAGCCACTGCAGAAAGGCCAACAGCCGCTTCGCCTCCACACGGGAGAGTGTGTTTTGGTCCACGTGAAGCAAGAGGGGCTCGACAAAAGGCTTGATCACAGCCAACTCGTACGCCAGAGCTGAATTGAACATCGCATCTGCGTTCTCTTGATACGGAAAGATCCACCGGACCTCTCCCCTGCGCACGCTTTCCCATCGATCGATCGTCTCCGCCGCTGAGTAGCCCCGGTACCGCGCATCGCGTACGATGCGTCGCAACAGGCGTGTGTCCGTTGTCGAGATGCGATTGTGACGGTCGATGTTGAGCTGGGTCAGCGCCGAGATGTAGACGCGATAGATCGACGCTGCATCGATGTCGCGGACCAGGTCGGGATTCATGCCGTGAATGCCTTCGGCGATGATGATGTGCTGAGGGCCGATGCGCAGGACCCCTCCTGGTTCGCGCTCCCCGGTGCGAAAGTCATAGTGCGGCAGCCGCACCTCTTTCCCGTCCACCAGGTCCATCAAGGTGCGGCTAAACAGCTCGAGATCCAGCGCGTGCAGATGCTCAAAGTCATAGTCCTCATTCTCATCCGTCGGCGTGAGGGCGCGGACGACAAAGAACTGGTCCATTTCGAGGGGCACAGGCCGCAAGCCGCGAACCAACAACTGCACCGCCAGGCGCTTGGAAAAGGTCGTCTTGCCCGAGGAAGAGGGCCCGGCGACCAGCACCAGGCGTATGGGCGGCTGTTGCGAAGCGATCCTGCCCGCGATATCCACGATCTGCTGCTCGTGCAGCGCCTCCGAGACCAAGATCACTTCGCGGATGCGCTCCGACTGGATCGCCTCGTTCAGCGTGCTGACATCCATCACATCGAGGGTTCGCAGCCATTCTCCGTACTGGCAAAAGATGAGATCGAGCTTGGGGGACTCGCGTCGGGGCAACATCTCTACCGGACTGCCCCGGCGCGGTGCGCGAAGGACAAATCCCAACGGGTGCGGGATCAGGTCAAAGTAGCGGATGTAGCCTGTCGAGGGCACCATATAGCCGTAAAAGTAGCCCTGCTCTTGACGCAGGGAATAGAGCACGACATAGTCCTTGTTCCGGTACTTGAGCAGGCGCACCTTGTCGGTGTACCCAAGCTGGCCAAACACCGCGATCGCTTCGTCGCGCGGAACCTGTCTCTTGACAATTGGCTCGTCCTGATCTACAATCTCTTGCATACGGGAGTGGATCTGTGCAAGCTCTTCCGGGGTGAATGGTTGTCGCCCTTGGACGATGCACAGCAGTCCTTCCATCGTCACTGCGTGCTCAACCCTGATGCGGGCTTGAGGATACAGCTCCCTGATGGCGGCGAGCATCAACAGGGTCAGCGAGCGTCGGTAGATCCGCTTGCCATCACTGGTCGCATTGGACAGCAGACACACGTCCACGTCCTTGTAGATCGGCCAGGTCAGCTCGCGCAGCTCACCGTCCACCAGCGCCGCCATAGTGGGAGGATCGCTGGGGCCTGTGACCTTGACCACGAACGCTTCCAGGGGTGTCCCCACCGGCCCTTCCAAGATCCGGCCATCACTCAGCCGCACTTGGGCGGTCTTCCTTGGAGACGCAACGCGGATCCGGGGTCGCTTCTCAGGTGAATTGGGTTCTTCCACGAGACCTCCCGCTTGCCGCGACATCTCTTGTGATAGAGGGAACCCTTTGCCTGTCATCACCTCATACCCTGAGCCAGGGCGGACGCGCGGCTTTCTCAAAGCTATGCTGCTGGCGACTGATTATACCACAGACGCCACAACTGGCAATTGACAAGTTAGAACATTTGTGCTACAATAGGGTCAAAAGATAGTGAGAATGGAGGCAAGACAACCATGGCCAAAGGCGGACGAGAACAAGCATTGGAAACAACCATAAACAGCCTTCGCAAGCGATTTGGCGAGGGGACATTGATGAAACTGGGAGACGCATCTCACCTCAACGTGCAGGTCATTCCCACCGGATCCCTCTCCCTGGACATCGCCCTGGGCGTTGGCGGCGTGCCGAGGGGTCGAATCACCGAGATCTATGGTCCAGAGGGATCGGGCAAGACCACGCTCTGCCAGCACATCATCGCCGAGGCACAGAGGCTGGGCGGTACGGCGGCGATCATTGACATAGAACACGCGCTCGATCCGGCCTATGCTGCGACGTGCGGCGTAAAGGTGGACGAGCTGTACATCTCGCAGCCCGATACCGGAGAGGAAGCGCTCGAGATCGCAGAAGCGTTGATCCGCTCCGGTGCGATGGACGTGTTGGTCATCGATTCGGTCGCCGCGCTGGTTCCGCGCGCTGAGATCGAAGGGGACATGGGAGACAGCCATCCCGGCCTGCAGGCTCGACTGATGAGCCAGGCACTGCGCAAACTCAGCGGTGCGATCAAGCAGAGCAACACGGTAGTCATCTTTACCAACCAGTTGCGCCAAAAGATCGGTGTCATGTTTGGCAACCCGGAGACAACCTCTGGCGGCATGGCCCTCAAGTTCTACGCCTCTGTGCGTCTGGACATCCGCCGCATCCAGGCAATCAAGCAGAGCGGCGAGGTTGTGGGCAATCGCACGCGCGTGCGCGTGAAAAAGAACAAGGTGGCCCCGCCTTTCCGAGAGGCCGAGTTCGACATCATGTACGACGAGGGGATCTCTCGTTCTGGCGATGTGCTCGACTATGCCGTCGAGATGGACGTCATCGAGAAACGCGGGTCGTACTACTCTTACAAAGAAACCAGCCTGGCCCAGGGCCGGGAGAACACCAAGGCGATACTGCGCGAGAGCCCCGCTCTGCTTCGCGAGATCGAGAACCTCGTGCGCGAGGTAAACGGCTTGCAGGTTCTTCCTCCCTTTGAAGGAGAGCCCGAGCTAGAACTCGTCGCAGAAGAGGCTGAGGCCCAGACGGACCAGGAATAGAAGGGCAGACATGCGCCTCTTTATTGGCGGCATCATCCAGGGCTCCAAACGTGAGATGGCCATCCACGAACAGGACTATCGGCACGAGATCCGTGCGGTGATCCGCCGCCATCACCCAGAGGTCGAGATCGTGGACCCGGTCGAGCTGCATCCGACCAGCGTCGACTATGATCGGGAGCGGGCGGTGCACACGTTCCTGCAGATGCTGGACCGGGCAGCGGCGGCCGATGTGATCGTCGCCTATCTGCCCGAAGCCAGTATGGGCACGGCCTTGGAGATCTGGCGCGCCCACGAGGCCGGAAAGCCGATCCTCGTCATCTCGCCGATGGTGAACAATTGGATGCTGTGGGCCACCGCTACCCATATCTTTGCCGACCTCGATGCCTTTGCCGACTTTTGCGCGCGCGGAGGTCTGTCTATTTATCTGAGCCGTCCCAGGGGAGACGAGTAGCCGGCAAGTGAGCGATCGAGACCAGAGATCGCCCCACTTCCTCTTGCCTCACGACCCACAGACCGGTCGCAGCGAGTTCACGCTGCGACCGGTTTGCGTTCTCACTGCAAGCGACCACGCGAGCCAGGTCTCTCCGACTTGACCAACCTGGCTCTTTGCCCTTATACTACTGTCCTGACTGAAGCCAGAAACGGGGAGCGGTATGGCCAAGACCAACCCGAACGCAGGCCGATTCATCTCGCTGCGAGACATTTCCCTCCGCCTATACGGTCGGGTTCTGTTCGAGCATACCACGTGGGAGCTCGTGGACGACCAGCATTGGGCTGTGGTCGGCGCAAACGGTTCTGGCAAGTCCACTCTGGTCAAGGCCTTGTGGGGTAGAGTACCGGTCGTCAAGGGAGAGATCAGCTACCACTTTTTGCAGCACGCACACAGCGAAGGCGCCGAGGCCATCTCTTTGCCCCAGGACCACATCGCCTACGTGTCCTTTGAGGCACAGACAACGACCCTGCAGGGCACAGGCCTGTTCTACCAGGCTCGGTGGAACAGCGGCGTCAGCAAAGAGGGTCGTTCTGTCTCCGAATACCTCTCAGAACACCTCGTCAAGCGGATCAACCCTTACGAGGTCAGAGAGAGACACACCGACTCTGCTTCATTCCTCGCGCAGAGAGCCCGGATCATCGAACTCTTGGAGATCCAGGGCCTGCTGGGGAGAGATCTCTCCCAGCTTTCCAACGGGGAGAGGCGCAAGGTCCTGCTCGCCAGGGCCCTGATCGGCAAGCCCCGGCTTCTGATCCTCGACAATCCCTTCACCGGACTGGACGCACAGTTCAGGCACAGGCTGGGCAGAGTCATCGACCGGTTGATGCAGGACGAGATGCGGGTCATGGTCGTCACGGCCAGGCAGGATGAGATCCTGCCTGGCATCACACACGTCCTGGTCGTCGAGAACTGCACGGTCATCGCACGGGGGCCTCGAGACCAGGTGTTGGCGGAAGACTCTGCCCGTAGGATACTGAACCCCGTCTCGCCCAGGGATCCTGAGGAAGTTGCTCACGACCAGCGCCCTCAAAAGCCTGATGCGGGATCCCAGGTGCTCGTACAGATGAGGGACGTGAACGTGTCCTACAATGGCACGCATGTCCTCAGTCGCATCCACTGGACCGTGCGCAGTGGGGAGCACTGGGCGCTGCTGGGGCCGAACGGTGCCGGCAAGACCACATTGTTGAGCCTGATCCTCGGAGATCACCCACAGGCGTATGCAAACGAGATCACGCTGTTCGGAAGGCGCAGAGGCTCCGGGGAAAGCATCTGGGAGATCAAACAGCGCATCGGCTGGGTATCGCCCGAGCTCCATCTGTATTATCCCAAACGAGGTTCGTGCCTGGATGTGGTCTGCTCGGGCTTTTATGACTCCGTCGGCCTCTACCGGCGCCCCTCTCAGGCACAACGTGACATCGCCCGGTCGTGGATGCGGCGCATAGGGCTGCTGGGAACTGCCGACACCCCATTCTCGGCGGTCTCTGAGGGAGAGCAGCGGATGCTCCTCATCGCGCGCGCGCTGGTCAAGCATCCCTTGCTGCTCATCTTTGATGAACCGTGCCAGGGGTTGGATGCCGGCAACCGTGACCAGGTACTGCGCACGATCGACTCGATAGGACAGCACCTGGAGGCCAGCGTCCTCTATGTGACGCATCACGCTGGCGAACTACCCAGGATCATCTCACACGTGATGCGGCTGGACCAGGGGCAGATCGCTGCCCTGGAGAGGCTGAGCAGGGGAGCATGAGATTCACCAAGCGCCAGGTCGCCAGGTTTCGTCGCATCCGGCGGTTGAGCCAGCAACACATCGGTGATATCAACCGCGTGCTGCGCCTCAATGGTTGCAGTGCGTTGGAATGGCATTGACGTGCTGCGTGTTCCGTGACACCGAATACAGGAGGATCAACAGTGGATACAATGATTGCGTTTTGTGGTCTGACCTGTACCGATTGTTCGGCCTACATTGCCACCCAGGCCAACGACTATGCCGCTTTGCGACGCGTGCGCGACCAATGGCGCGAGGAGTACAGCGCATCCGGGATGACCGTTGACGATGTGGCCTGCGATGGATGCCTGGTTGAAGGGCTCAAATGCGGTCACTGTGCCGAGTGCGACATCCGCGCCTGCGGGCAGTCACGAGAGGTCGCCAATTGCGCTCACTGCACCGACTATGCTGCCTGCGACAAGTTGGAGCGTTTCTTTGGCTTTGTGCCTCAAGCCAAAGCGACCCTGGATGCAATCCGCGCGGCGCTGTGAGGTCAGGGATGGCAGTGCAACCGATCGAGGGATTCAGGAGGTTCGACACCCATCACTGCGTCAGCGGTTCGACAGCCAGTCACAACACGCGCAATATCCTACCTGTGCTACGCCAGTTGGGCGATGAGACCTTGGGATGGCCAGACCCACCCTAGCGTGGGCAAGGCAAGAACATCGATCAAGCCTTGCAAGTGTATCCCGATCTCTACCCGCCAACCGGCGGTATGAAACGATGCCCAAAATCGTACGCTTGATCCCGGCAACCAGTTCGTCTATCTCGGAAACGGGATGATAGATCGCATGATGGGTTTTCTCGGCGACCGCATCCTGGTCAATGGACAGCCCAACTTTGTCCTGCCGGTAGCGACACGGGCATATCGATCGGTGGCCTGTTAGAGAGGGCAGTGCAACGCGACTATGTCGTGCTCAGTCCCGGCGAGCGGATCGAGTTGTGGGCCGACTTGAGCGGTCGAGAGATCGGCACTGAGCTGCGCCTGCAGAGCTTGGCCTTCTCTGGCGGCCAAGCTCCTGATGCCTGGCGAACGGGTCAAGGTGCTGCTCAAGTTCGAGGACTGTGAGGGACTCTACCTGTACCACTGCCACAACCTGGAACACAAAGACCTGGGATTGATGCGCAACTACCGCGTAAAGGACTGACGTAGGGCGAACCAGCGTTCCCCGTAACCAGTCGGGCCTTCTCTCTTTCCAGTCCCTGTGCTGATCATGGAAGGTGTCAACGATACTAACAAGCCGCCCGAACTGGGTGCTCAGGTAGCCGAGAACTTTGGCACGAGCTACTTGGTTGAGTTCGGCGATAAGGCGCACGTGACCATGAGCGGCTGTGGGATCGCCATGATGGCAGATTCTATGAATGACCCAGCACACTCACCAGATACAAGCTGCGTGTCGGATGCGCCATCCTTTGTGCCGCCTGCCGGTCCGCTCTGGGGAATGGCTATCGATAACCTACCACTAGTGATCCTGGGTATGGCAGTTCTGGTAGGTGTAGTATGGAGGATTGGCTGACTGGTCCGGCGGCGCAGGACTAATCAACTCCTGCAACACCTGTTTCCTTTCTCACCAACTCTATGATTTGTGGAACTCTTTTTTGCAGCTCTGGGGACATCTCTAATCCCCAATCTATCTCCTTCGGTTCAACTCCAATGATCACAACATCTTGGGGATTGCGTCCCGTATGCTCGATCATGGCTAGACCTTCTGCTATGCCTAGCTGATGCAATGAGGTAACGGTTTCTCTGCGAAAAACGATGTCTTGGGGAGTAAATCGGTATATGGTCCCCGGCTTGTCCCCTCCCCTCACGGCGTCAACGATGATCAATTTGTCAATCCCCTCTGGAAGGAGATAAAAAGCATCTGGCCAAGTTCCACCATCGATGATCGTCAGCTCCCCTGTGCTTTCCAGGGACGCCTTTTGCATCGCTTGAATGACGTGTACCCCTACCCCTTCATCCTTTAGCAACAGATTTCCCACTCCTACTACTGCTGTCCTTGGTGGGTGGTTTGCTGCTTTTGGGGTTTCGGTCTCATGAGACACGGAACTCTGCCAAACTCTGTCCCTCGGGGGTCACCAGATGAACCGCACAAGCAAGACAGGGGTCGAAAGAGTGAACTACCCTTAGCACCTCTATCGGCTGATCCACATCGGCCACCGGGGTCCCGATCAACGCTTGTTCCATAGGCCCCATCTCCCCCAAGTCGTCCATAGGCGAGGCATTCCAGGCGGTGGGCGTGATCACCTGATACCTCTCGATCTTGCCCTGGCTGATATCGATCCAGTGCCCCAGTGCGCCACGGGGTGCCTCGGTGAGGCCTATCCCGCTGGCAGACTCGGGAATGGAGCTGTATTCATAGACAGGGCCACCTACGACCAGCTCATCCAGCCATCCATCCATGCTATCGGCGACAACCTTGCACTCGATCGCGCGCGCTGCGTGACGGCCCAAAACGCTGAAAAGGGCACCGGGGTCTGTGCCAAAGTAGTCAAGGACATCGTCCACCAGCGCTACGACTGTAGATTCTCCTGCCAAATAGTTCACAAACATCCGCGCCAGCGGCCCTGCCTCGTGAACCTGGTCGTCATATCTGGGTGATTTTATCCACGAGTAGGCGTCGACCTTGTCGATAGCTGGCTCGGTTACCCCCACACTCGGGTTCACATTTCCGCTCGCGGCTGTGTACCGAGAGTGCTTGACGTACTCTATGATCTGGGTGGGGTCAACATTGAGGAATGCCCCGTCTGTGTAGCGTCCGCCACACAAGAGCTTGGTTCCCACAGCGTCCAGGTTAAAGACGCCGTAAGCGAGCAGGTTGCCGCATCCTCCGCCAATGCTGAAATAGTCGGGGAATGCACCGGCTACGGTCAGGATATCGGGTACGTAGACGCCATCGATAAAGCCGCGCAGCTCACCAAGCAGGTCCCTAAAGTCAGCGACCTTTTCCGCAGTGACCACCTCGGTGCAGCCCCCGGGAACAAAAGTCGATACACAGGGGAGCTTGGCGCCAAAGATCGCTCCCATCTGGTGGGCCTTTCTGCGCATCGCCAGCGCCTCGACATAGTGGCCAACAAGGTCAGCAGCTATACCGCCGGTCACCATGTCCGGGGTGATGTACTGCGGTTGCCAGGGGGACATGGGGACGGCGTTGCTGGTGTCAATATAGTCCAGCGCCGCCAGGTGATAAAAGTGCAGGATGTGGGACATGATAAAGTTGGCGCCCAGCACCAGATTGCGGAGGATCCGGCCGTTGTCGGGGGGAGAGATGTCAAAGGCGGACTCTAGGGTAAGCGTCGCTGCCATCGCATGCGAGACGGGACACACGCCGCAAATCCGCTGAGTGAGAATAGTAGCATCCCGGGGATCCCGGCCCTTCAATATGGTCTCAAAGCCGCGGAACATGGTGCCCGAGCTTTTGGCAGCGATCACCTGCTGTACCCCGTCAACAGTCTCCACGCTTACCTCGACCTCGAGATGCCCCTCAATGCGGGTAACGGGATCGATTCGGATAGTAGGCATTTCGCCCTCTCTTTCCTAAGGTTGAGAACGCTAGGCTTTCACACAAGGCCACACAGGTATGGACTCTTGCTCTCTGACTGTCGCGGCCACCGTCTAGTCACGAGCTCTGTAGAGTATAAAAGGGAGACTTGCCGTCGGGGAAATCAGGCTCCGTACAGCCCTGGCAAGGACTCCGGGCGCCTATGCACCAGTTCACGCCATATTGGTCCTGTGCTGGACTGTTCCATTGGCGCATAGGGCAGTCAGCGCTCGTCGCCCTGCCTTTGCAGCCAAGCCTAGACAGACAACCTAGTTCGCCCAGTTCTGGGGCAAAAAGACTCTTCTCAAAGAATGTCTGTCGGTTGGGACACTGGCTATGTATCGTGCCCGGGTAGAAATCCCTGGGCCGGCCATCGGCATCTAGCTTTGGAGCTTGACCCTCGGTCAGCAAATGGGCGATTGTCCCTACTATCCAGTCAGGATGTGCCGGGCAGCCCGGGATGCTGATCACGGGAGTCCCTTTCCCCAGGATCGCGCTCACTCCCTTTGCCGCGGTGAGATTGCCCTCCCCTCCTGGTATCCCCCCGTATGCGGCGCAGGTACCCACAGCCAGAATAAAGGCGGCCCTCTGGCTGTAGGTTTTCACCGCATCGAATACGGTCATCCCTTCCCAGGCGTAGCAGTACCTGCCGCCCTTTGCTGTGGGGATAGCACCCTCCACCACGAGGATATATCCTTCGCTGGCAAGGGCGGCCTCTGCCGCCGATACGGCCAGGTCTCCTGCCGCTGCCATCACCGTGGAATGGTACTCCAAGTCTATGGTATTGAAAAGCAGGTCATCAATGGTCGTGTAATGGATCGAGTTCAGCAGCGAGACTGAGCAGCCGCTACAGCCCTGGCCTTGAAGCCAGACCACAGGCGGTGCAAACTCTTCAGCCAAGACCTCCTCAAGTTTTATCAACCCGGACGGTTCAAGCCCTAGAACCCCCGCCGTAGCAACACAGTACTTTAGAAAATCTCGACGACTGATTTTCATTGATCATTCTCCTTTCGTGTTATGCTTATGAGACAATTCAAGACCGAGACACGTGGTTCTGGTTCCCTGCGCTCGTGCTCACGCTGCTTGACCATCTGGACGTACTGCCATCCAGGTTGGGGACGCTGCCGCTTCAGGGTCTGAAACACCTCAATCGACGCTTCGGTCTCTGTCTTGGCACTCCCTCGCGTGACACGCAATCGGGTATCTATGTCGAGCATGGTAGAACCCCAGAACTGTCCGCTTTTGTCAGTCTCGGGATAGGTTTTCTCTCCTTTGTTGCCCACGTACGCCCACAAGCCGTCGATTTGGCCATATGTCAGATGATACTCTGACAGCAGCACCTCTTCCATCGCTTCTGCGTGTTGACCCGCTTTGCGGATACAATCGATGATCGTGTCTTCCTTGTACCCTTTGGTCCGTACCAGGCTGCTGATCCGATTCCCTTCCCGATGAGCGCCAGCGTATCGATGATTTCGTCTTCTGACGTACGGCGGCGATAGAAGATCGTGCCTTTGGTTTCTGTGAACGTCCCATCGCAGGTCTTGCACTTGTACCGTTGGCGACCAGCCTTGGTCTTGCCACACTTGATGATATTGTGCTGCTGATCGCTTCTTAGCGGAAGGAATAAGCGAACACTAGGGCCAATCGCATGGTCAATTCCCATTGGCGAAAACCGTGTCACGATGCCCTATTCTAGGCTCTGTGGCGCAGTTTTCCGGCAATCTGGCCCACTGTGGACAAGATTCGCGGCACTCTGAGTGGAACGCGATTGCCCTGGCAGGGAGTCCGTCATTGGCAAGAGTAATTCCGCATCTGAATTTGCCATCACTATGTTAGGGCAGAATAACGAACCACCAGAGTATAGAATATCAGTATGGCAGAATCAGAAATGTATTTCCCAGCGGTCGTGACGGACTCCCTGCCTGGCGAACGCCAAGTCACATAACTCAGGATGTGACTATGGGGCGCAAGGTACGCCCACTATCACCCAGTCGGCGGTGAAGACGTCATCAACCACCGTGCCGTGGATGCTGGCCGTATCGCCCTCCTCTACATCCTCAAAGTCGATGGGCCGGCGACCATCTGGGTACCACACAAAAAAGCCAGTGCTGTTGGTCAACTGCACCGTCAGTTCACCCCCGATGTACGGCTCGACGAACCGGTTGCCATCCGCCACCCAGACAGTGATCTCTTCCTCATCCGTAGCGGTGATAGTGCCCACGAGAGCGAAAAATGGCCGACCGCCGCCTCCTCCGTTTCCACCAGGCCCACCGTGTCCGGCCAGCGCCGGCGTAGCGGCGACCAGCGTAATCAGTGTAACCATTGTCAAAATAACCAGTTTCTTTCGCATTTCTTGTCTCCTTTTCAATTTCCTCTGACGGTCAACTGGGTGACTCCTCTTACCGGAATTTCTCAGCTATCCATCTAGTGGTCCAGCCGTATATATTAAGACGGGAAAATACCCAGAACCATACGGGGACAGTCTCCCTGTTGAGTGTTGTTGGGTAAACTCGGGTTTTCACCGCAAAGTTCTCCCAGTTTTTCTTCGCACTCTTGGCGCCTTTGAGGTAAAGCCAAAGGCGGATAGTTCCCCTCTTGAGTGTTGGTAGAGAATAGTGTACGATTAACCTTTCTACAAGCAGAGCAACCCTTGCAGAAAAGGCCTCCTTTTTCGGCTTGACAGATATCCAGTTCTGCGCTATATTTAGTTGGTCTAAATAAATACTTCCAAGACAGGGGTCACACTATGCCTCATACACCATCGCCAGAAGATCGACTTGTGAATCTGTTCGACCGGCTGCGCAAACTGGCGTTCAACCAGCATCCGTTGGAGGACAGCACGGTGACGATGCCACAGCTCACCCTGCTGGACTGGATCGCCGCATCGCCAGGGTGTGGCATTCAAGACATTGCCGCAGGCCTGGGCCTGAGCGCACCCACGATCAGCGTGGGCGTACGCCGACTGGAAAAAGCAGAGCTCTTGGAACGGCAGCCCGATCCCCAGGATGGACGTGCCGTCCGGCTCTCTACCACGGTCAAGGGGCAGACGTTGTGCGAGCGGGCACGGACCTTCCGCCGGGACAAGATGCAGCGCCTGCTCAGGGGTTTGACAGCAGAAGAAGGTGCTGCGCTGCTGGCGCTGCTGGATCGCGCTATCCGCGCAGCGGAGCAAGGCGCGGCCTCCGAATAGACCGTTCCTATCACACCGATCAGAGACCGAGGAGACGAACGTGAACACGGTCAACTGCTGGTGGTCAAGACGCCGCGTCCCACCAAATCCACGAAAATACTGTAACCCGGAGAGTTCTCAATGCCCGATCAAATGACCCTGAACCCACTGATTCTGGTCAAATTCGTCCTGTGGATCGCCGTGGTCATCGTGGTCACGGTCCTCTTGCGCCGCCGCAAAGTGACATCCAGGGTGCGCCTCGCTTTTCTCATCGGTGGCGTGCTGACTTTTGGATTCATCTTTGGCGCGCTCATCCCGGGAGATCTAAATCCCAATCCCGTCGCTTCGCTGCGCACGCTGCTCACCACCGCCTTGGTGCGCCGCCAGTTTATGCTCCCCGTCGCCGCAATGCTGGTCGTCTTGTTGCTGACGGTCTTGATCTCCAACAAGTCCATCTGTGGTTGGGGCTGTCAACTGGGACTGCTGCAAGACCTGCTTCACCGCGTCCCCCTGCCCAAGTGGAAGCCACCCTTTTGGCTGTCCAACATCGTGCGCATCGTCGCCTTTGTGGCCTTGGTCGCGGGATTGGCTGCAGCAGGGCTGGACTGGATCGGCGTCATCGATCCGTTTCAGCTCTTTCAATTCAATTTCACGCTGGGGGTTGGGCTGTTCTCGGCTGCGGTGCTCGTCACCAGCTTGTTCGTCTACCGTCCGTGGTGCCATTTTCTGTGCCCCTTTGGACTGTTGGGCTGGCTGGTGGAGCAGGGGAGTCTGTTCCGCCCGCGCATCAACCGTGAGACGTGCAAAGAGTGCCAGTTGTGCATCAAGGCTTGCCCCGGTCAGGCGATGGCCAACTTTTACGATGGAAAGAAAATCCACGCCGACTGCTTTGCCTGCGGAGCTTGCATCGAAGCCTGCCCACGGGATGGTGCATTGGGCTGGCGGGCAAAGGCTCAATAGATAGCGGGATCGACCCGAAACGAGTGGGGAGGAAACCCATGCCTGACATGACAGAAGAGAATCGCAAAGCCAAGATGAAACAAGCCCTTGCCCCAGGTAAAGGGCCGATGCCCAAACGAGGGCCGGGGCCGGGCAGAACGCGCGGCGAGGAGCGCGGTCCGGGGCAAGTCGCCGGTCAAGGAAGCGCCGAACGCCCGGGGGAAAGGCCGGCAAGAGCAAACAACCCGGCCCCTCCGGTCCCGTATGGCCTATCCTGCGCCGTCTGCTGCGCTATATGAAGCCGCACACTGGGATCTTGCTTGGGGTCGTGGCGGCGCTGCTGGTCACGACGGCGATCGAACTCGCTCCGCCGTGGATCATTCGCCAGGCTGTAGACCGGTTCATGCTGGGCGAACAGACTGAGCGCATCTGGTGGGCTGCCGCCGGATTACTGGCCCTTTCACTGGTTCAGGGTGGCATCGATTTTCTGCGGCTGTACTTGACGGCCTACACCGGGCAGCGAATTGTCTTTGACATCCGTAACGCCATCTTTGCACACCTCAGCCGGCTCTCTTTTTCTTTTTACGACCGGGCGCGTACCGGGGACTTGATGTCACGGGTCACGGCCGACGTGGACGTGTTGAGCAACTTTTTTGGGCGAGCAGCGGTCATTGTGCTGGGGAACATCCTGACGCTGATCGGGATATTGGCGATCTTGATCGTCTGGGACTGGCGGTCGGTATTGCCCTGCAGACCGTTTTTCTCTTTGATGCCTCGATCGGCGAAAACATTGCCTATGGCAGTGCCCACGCCACCCAAAGCGAGATCGAATGGGCAGCGCAAAAGGTACAGATACACGACTTTGTCCAGTCCCTCCCGCTGGGCTACGGCACGCCGGTTGGCGAGCGAGGTGTACGGCTCTCCGGCGGGCAGAGGCAGCGCATCGCCCTGGCCCGCGTGCTGTTGACCGATCCACACATCTTGATCCTCGACGAGCCGACATCCAGCGTGGACGCCGATACCGAACGTCGTATGCAGCAGGCACTGCAAGAGGTGTGGGCCGGCCGCACCACCTTTGTCATCGCCCATCGGCTGTGGACGATTCAGCAAGCGGATCAGATCCTGGTGCTGCGCAAGGGGCGCATCGTCGAGCAGGGACGCCGCACGGCAACGCGGTCGGCACACGAGTCGCTGTTGGCTGCCGATGGCTTTTACCGTGAACTGTACGAACTGCAGTTTCAGGGAGAGACCCTGAGCCAGACAGAGACACCGGCACAACCTGCGACGAACGCAGTCCAGAGCAGCCGGTCGCAGCAAGGAGGTGAATACAGTGAGATGAATGAGAGGTGGAGGACTGGGCGGCTTTCGCGGTCCGGCCTTTCGACCACGATCGAGCTTTCGAGTACGACCGATCTACAGGCGTCCCATTCTTGGGCTGGGGCCTCTTTTCTGGGGCATGGGCCTTCTGCTCGCCCCGGCGCTAAGCGTGATAGCCATCCTGGCATTTGCTTTGCTGCGGCTGATCCTCCGCTAAATCGATAGATTGGCAACGCCGCCAAGCTGCAAAAGAGAGCTTGGCGACTGCATCTATCGAGACGCTGCAGGAGCTCTATGACCAAAAGATGCGGTTGCCCTGCTCACGGCCCGAAAGTGCGTCCCCCCCTCCAGGCCGCTGTCCGCACCGCCCAACCAGACGGGAGCGCGGAAAAGTCTTATGCCACCCGTCGGGCCAGCATCCATACGGCCAGTCCAAACCGCACGGCAGCGGACCCCACCCACACAGCCAGGTCGAAGGATGCCGCAGCTAACCTGTCTTCACCCATCGCCGCGCGCAGCACCTCGCCGCATACAGCGCGGGCCATCAGCTTTGGGGTGGTACCTCCGCCAGCGCCTGGCCGGCGTGGGAGACCAGCGACTGTGTCAGGTTGACAAATTCCATTGGGATGACAAACTTTGTCGCCGCCCCCGCGCCCAGCACCTTGAGCGCCTCCAGGTACTGCAGCGTCAGCGTCTTGCTATCAACTCCCTGCGCCACCTTGAAAATCTCGTCGAGCGCCAGCGCGAATCCCTCAGCGCGCAGGATGGCCGCCTGCCGGTCGCCCTCGGACTGGAGGATGGTCGACTGCCGCTCTCCCTCGGCGCGCAGGATGATCGCCTGCCTCTCACCTTCGGCCACCATGACCGCCGCCTCCCGCTTGCCATCGGCCTCCGTCACCGTCGCGCGCCGGATCCGCTCGGCCGCCATCTGGCGGGTCATGGCCTCCTCAATAGCACGCGGCGGGATGACCTCACGGATCTCGACCGCCATCACCCGGATGCCCCAGCGGTCGGTGACCGTGTCCAGCTTTTCGTGCAGGACTTTGTTGATCTCGTCCCGCTTGGAGAGCACGTCGTCCAGCACCATCGCGCCGACCACCGCCCGCAGCGTGGTGATGGCCAGCCCGCGTGCTGCGCCGGTAAAGTTCTCCACTTCTAGCACACTGCGCACCGGATCGATGACCTTGTCGTAGACCAGAAAGTCGATCGAAACCGAGGCGTTGTCGGCGGTGATGCAGGTCTGGGGTGGCACGTCGAAAAAGACTTCACGCAGGTCAACCACCCTTCCGTTGTCCACGAAGGGGATCAGAAAGATCAGCCCTGGCCCTTTGGCACCGATGCAGCGTCCCAGCCGGAAGACGACCAGCCGGCGGTATTCCGGCACGATGCGCACCGCCATCACCAGCAAGACTACGCCCAGCAGCAACAGCAATGCAGTCACAAGCACAGTTCCCGTCATCATTGTGTACCTCCTCGGTTTTCTTGATCTCTTTCTTTGGGTTCAATCCGTGCGACGCGCAGCCGTACACCGGCGAGGTCAACGACCTGTATCGGCTCTCCGGCCTGGATCGTCTCTTTGACGGCCACGGCGCTCCAGTCCTCCAGTTCGACGCGCACCTGCCCCTCTGGCGTCAGGTCGGTGCAGGCGACACCGCGCCGCCCCACCAGACGCTCCGCGCCGGACTGGGGCGGCAGGCGGTTGGCGGCGATGATGGCCCGCAGCACCAGGAAACTGAAGGCCAGGATACCCAGCGACATGACGCCGATCAGCCACGGGCTCACGCGCAGGTCAGGCGCGGCGGGAGAGGTGGGGGTAAAGGGGGAAAAGAGCAGCAGCGAGCCCAGGATAAAGGGCACCAACCCGGTGGCGGTCACGATGGCCTCCGTCTCTGTGAACAGCCCGACAGCAAAGAACACGGCCGCCAGCGCCAGCAGCGCCACACCTGCCCAGTTGACGGGCAGGCTGCCCAGGGCCATAAAGGCCAGGATATAGCAGGCGACACTGGCGATCCCGGGCACACTCAGTCCCGGGTCGGACAGCTCGGCCATCAGGCAGAGGGTGCCGATGGAGAGCAGCAGATAGGCGACGTTGGGGTCGCTGATGATGTGCATGAAACGCTCGATCAGGTTCATAGGATGGCGCTCCACCGGCGCGCCCGCGGTATGCAACACGATCGTCTCTCCCGCCATCGTCACGCTGCGCCCATCCAGTTGGCGTAGCAGGTCGTCGAGGTCGTGGGCGATCAGGTCAATGATGCCCTGCTCCAATGCTTCGTCGGCGGTGACGGAGAGATTCTCGCGCACGGCGCGCTCGGCCCATCCCGCGTTGCGCCCGCGTGTGGTGGCCACGCTGCGCACCAGCGCCGCCGCATCGCTGGTCATCTTTTCCTCCATCGCCTCGCCGATCTCGACCTCACCCCCCAGGGGGACGGGATGGGCCGCGCCGATGTGCGTGGCCGGGGCCATCGCCGCCACATTGGCGGCTAGGGTGATGAACATGCCGGCCGATGTTGCCCGCGCGGCGCGCGGCGCGACATAGACCACCGTCGGCAGCGGCGACTCGAGCAGGGCCTGCACCATCTCCCGCATCGCAGACTCTAGGCCGCCGGGTGTGTCGAGCACCAGCACAACCATCTGCGCCGACCGTTGCCCGGCAAAACGCAACGTGCGGTCGAGATACTGCGCCGTGAGCGGGTTGATCACCCCCTGCACCTCGATGACGACGACCGGTCCCTCGCCCGGCTGTGCCATAGCCGGCAGATCGATCAGCAAAAAGAGTGCCAGTAGCGTCAGACCGAGTAGGCGCTTCATCGCTCCCTCCTTGTCCCAAACTCAAGGTCATCAAGTCAAAACTAAAGTCTGATCCACCTGTCGCCCGATTCAGACTGGCACGCTATTTTTTGCCCCTGCCTTGCTACAATGCGTCCTACAAAAGCGCAATCTGACCTGAGCCGTGCCGTTCGTGGAATTCCCCTTGATTCGTTCTGCCTGTCTGGCTCATAACCCTATTATAGCACATTCACATTGGTAATGCTACTGGAACACCATTGGAAATCCATTTGAATTTGCCGGGAGAACCCCCCTGAACGCTTTCACGTGGTGTTAATGCATTTCTAACACTTTTTGCAGTGACTCGGGATTTCTTTGTGGCGAATGGCCTCAACGCTGATTCTGTCCAGTTTCAGATGGACGGTATTCTCGCCAATACTCTCGATCTGAGCGACGGGAACGGTCACGTTTTTCCGCCGCCACGGAGGCCCTTTGCGCAGCACCAGGTGGGTGATGTGCCCGTCTACCGAGTCTACCACGAAACGGTCTACCCGCCCCACGATCTTGTTGACGACTTTTGCCCGAGCGCTCTGGCATAGGGCCACCGCGCCCGTCGGAACGCGTTTGTGCTGAAACTGTACGTAGCGGGGATACAGCAAGCACTCATCGTCCAGGTGCTGGCCCAGCAACAGATGGTAAGCGTATGGGTTTACTTCAACGCATGTGGCCTCGACGAAAAGCTCCATCCCTGTCAGCTCGTTCCTGGTGCAGCACAGCCGGATCGAACCGGGAGTTGCTTCCACCACCATCTCTATCGGCACCAGACGTTCAATGTACGGTGCACCCTTGGCCATGACCGCCAGGTGCGTCACTCGTTGAGTCGCAGGGTCGATAATGACACAAGTGGAACAACCCCAGGGACCTTCGGCGCAGGACACTTTGGCCTTCACTGGAATCTCCATCTCTCTTCCCTCTCAGAGTTCCTCTAGCGCTGCCCGCACAAGGTTAAAGCCAGAACGGCAAATATAAGGCTGGCTGCTACCCACAGAACGTTGTGCCGCAGTCTCCCGGTGTGCAGGCGCTGCAAGCCACGGCTCAACGCCAGGATGGCCCGGGCAGTCCGGCGCAAGATGCCTTCCAGGCCTTCGTGTTCCACAATGCGGTAGGTGATCCTCCCGGCGCCGACCACAACCTGCCCGAGGCCGTACAAGGAGTCTTCCAGGAGCCGCTTTTCCACGATACGATATGTCCATTGCATGCCGCCGATCGCGGCGCGCACGACCAGCGCGAGGATGCGTTCTTGAGTGCCAAAGGCAACCACAGCCTGCAGCGCCTGTGCTGCCCGGGCCAATCCTTCTCCCAGCCCGTATTCCGTCTGTCCCGACAAAGCAGGAGGATTTCCCTCCGGTTGCCGATAACGTTGCCCGTTCCATCGTTGGCGCAACCACATCCCACCTGTCATAACCAGGGCTGCCAGTAGCGACGGCGCGGCTGTCGCAGAACGTCCCTGGGTGGGGAGGGTCGGCAGCGACATCTGGCTAACGGCAGACAAATGGCGGATCAACGGTTCCCAGGCCGACCCGACAGCCAACATGCCGCAGGCCAACACGCCCATCGTCGCCCACCGTGCCCAGTGAATTCCCGGCCTGGATTCGGAAAACTGAGGTTCCGGGATGCCCTGGGGAGTAGATAGAAGCCGCCACGTGGAACGCACGGCCCATCCGACCATCAGCCAGGAGGCAACCTCGGCCATAGATGGCGCGAGCGAGCTGGTGCTTGTTTCCCGCATCCACCAGGTTGTCAGCAAAGCGAGTGCCGTCGTTGCCAGGCCGCCCAGACCGAACAAGCTGGCCGCGATTTTGCGCCAGGAACTGGCTAGCAAAGTACAGGATGCCGGCGGTGGATAAAGCATAGAGGATGCCAAGGGTGAAGGAGATCATAGGCTACGCTTGCCTACTCAACCGCGTTGGCTACTCTATCGCAGGGTTCATGGCTTGGCCCTGCTTACGTCCGAACATAAAGTAGGAAGTCGGCCCGACAAAGTTGATGAATGCTGCTGCGGTCCACATCCACTTGCTGCCGTTGATCTCGTCTGCTGAACGCTGGTGGATGTCACGGAGTGCTGTCACCGTTAGTGCGACCTGGAGCATACTCGCCAGCAGCACGGCAACCCGCTGGACGTGGGTCAAGTCACGCCACTGCACTTTCCTTCTCATTTCTCTTTCCCTTCTTGCTCTTTGCCGAGTCGTGCTATGTTGCTGAGCACAATGAGACGCGTCACAGAATACGCAACTGCCACCAATACGATCACAAGTGCTGCTAGCGCTTCCATATCACTCCCCGCGAGGTTTAGGCCGAATTCCCCACTCATGTATGCTAACCGCTCTCGTCTTGAACGGCCAAAGTCATCCTCAATTCACGGCTTTCAACCGTGATCTTGTGGGCTGGTAGAAGGAGAAAGACAGGCCGTTCACGCCGACCGGAAGAATCCCAGAACGTCTCCTTTTGTCACATCCAGATGGACTTCACCCAGGATGCCTTCCTGCTGCATAGCTCCTTCTATCAACTGCTGGAGGTAGGGTTTGGCCTGCTCCAAAACACGTTCCTCCAACTCCCGCAGCAACTCGCGTCCATCCTGGGTGCTGGCCATTTCCCGTTCGGCGGGGGTCAGGACTTGCTCCAGGCACACAGCAACAGTCTGCTCGTCGGCTACTACTCGGACGCGGACAGGACGGACTCCCGTGTAGTCTTCCCAGAACTCCTGCAGGGCCTGTGCCAAGTCTGCGCACAAGTCTTGGTTATCAATCGTCGCCATCACGTTGCACCTCTTATCATCTGGGCGTGCAAACAAAAAGGGCCAACACCACATCACCCCCGTGGGGTGATGTGGTGTTGGCCTACTTTGCGGCTGGCCTGCTCTTGTGTCAAGAGCTTGCCTTCCGCCTTGTCTACCAAACTATGCTCTATTCAGCTTGTAGAGAGTGTAGAACGGATTTCTCTCCTCGTCAAACACGTGTGCCCTTGGAGAGTCCTTACCTGATTTGACACGATACAGTATTCTACGCTCTGAACTTGGACTCCAGGTCCTCGGCCAGGGTAAAGACGATGATCCGTTCGCCTGTCTTGATGCTGATGTCGCAGTGCAAACTGACCACCGACATCTCTGTGAGATGCAGGATCATCTCATCGAGTATGGAACGAGAACCTTCGATCAACTGCTGGCGTACTTCTTTGATCAGACGATGTCCCTCTCGATCCCGGGCCAGTTTCTGCTCGGCGGGGGTAAGAACTCTCTTCATGCGCACCAAGATCATGTCCTGGAGGATCCAAACACGGACCTCTTGAGGGCCACGTCCTATATGCTCCCGCTCGAATTGGGTGATGGCAGTGGCAATCTTGGCCTCTAGCTGACCTTTGGTTTGTGAAAGAGACATATCCACCATCTCGGTCAGAGGGTTGTCAGGTTTCTGTTGTGAGTGTGGACTCAGTATACTACATCCATGTGTAAAGATCAATAGCACATACTGTTCGGGTACGGCTGTAGCAAAGTCCGAGGAGTGACACATGTGTCCCCAGATGCGAACGGCATCGACGAAGACCGCTCCGCATCAGGGGATGCTCCGCTCCTCAGTCAAGTCAAGGGACAATGCAGCAGCCATACTGTTCGGGTACGGCTGTTGCAAAGTCCGAGGAGGGCGCATCCCCCGATGCGCCCTGCTTACTGGCGCACCGTGCCGCATCGGATGCGGCACTCCCCAGTCAAGTCAAGCGACAATGCAACAGCCGTACTGTTCGGGGGTGTGCAACAATCCTGCGCTGCCCAAAGCCACAACTGGCAGTAGATGGTGCTTTCCCCAAAGCAGTGGCCCCCAACAGGGTAAGCTCTGGCCTCGTATCCTGAGAACCCGAGTTTCACCAGTTTAGCCGAGAGCCCAACATTCTGTACCACAACCCCACTGTGCCTCCCGCCTGCTTACAGAGGGCACGTCTGCCGCTTGTCCAGCTATGGGCAAGCGCTCGGTCTTCCCTACGCTGCGGAAGCAAAATCCGCCGCCGATGAGGCACCGATCTTGTCCAGGGCCTCTATAGCGACCATGCGCAGCCGCTGATCCCTGTGCCCGCGGAAGGCAGCAAGCGGTTCTGCCGCCCGCGCGTCGCCGATCTTGCCCAGCGCTTCCACGACGGCTGTGCGCACCCATTGGTTCGTGTCCCCCAGAGCAGCGATGAGCGGCTCTACCGCCTGCCGGTCACCGATCTCGCCGAGCGCCTTGGCGGAGCTCCCGCGCACGGATATATCCCCGTCTTGGAGAGCGGCAACGAGCGGCTCCATCGCCCGTGGGTCGCCAGCCTTCGCCAGCGACTCGACGACGCAATTCCGCATCTGCTCGCCCCCGGTCTGCATTGCGGCGACAAGTGCGTCTATGGCAGGTCCGCCGATCCTTGCTAACGACTCGGCGGCACACCTGCACACGTCCCGATCCTTGTCTTGAAGAGCAGCAGCCAGGGGACCCACGGCCCGCCGGTCACCGATCGCCCCAAGCGCCTTGGCAGCCGCGTGGCGCACTCGTGTGTTCTCGTCCGTGAGCGCGGCGATGAGCGGCTCTACGGCTCGCGGATCGCCCATTTTCTCCAGCACCCTGGCGGCGGCACGGCGTACATACTTCCCCTCGTCTTTGAGAGCGGCGATAAGCGGCTCCACGGCTCGTGGGTGACCGATCTGACCCAACGCCTCGACAGCATTTCGGCGTACGATCTCGTCTTTGTCTTTGAGAGCGGCGATGAGCGGTTCCAACGCCCGCGTATCACCAATCTTGCCCAGCGCCTCGGCAGCGCTCTGACGGACACCCTCCCCCTTGTCCCCAAGAGCGACGGCGAGCGGTTCCACTGCTCGCAGGTTGCCGATCTCGCCCAGCGCCCCGGCAGCGCCTCGACGCACCTCCTCCCGCTCATTCTGGAGCGCTGCAAGTAGTGGTCCCACAGCCTGCAGGTCACCGATTTTCCCCAGCGATGCCGCTGCGGCCATAGCCACCGTGGAGACTGGATCCTCGAGCGCGGTGATGAGCGGTCTCACTACCCGTGCGTCGCCGATCTCTCCCAGCGCCTTGGCCGCTGCTTGACGCACATTGGCATCCTTTCTGTAACTCAGCGCTTTGATCAGTCCTTCAACGTTGCCTTCGACTCGCAATTGCTCAACATTCGGTGGGCTAAATAGCCCCTTTAGAGAAAACATGGCGAATCCTCCTTTCATCCTTATAGCTTCGTTCCAGAGACTACTGGCACGTTACAGTGATAGCTGGCCATTTCCTCTCTGTCCTATCCGTCATAGTCCTCGTAGGCCCACTCAAGCTCCACGGGCTCTGTCCTGACAACTTCCAACTCGGCTCCGCAGTTGGGGCACACGACTCGCTGGAATAACTTGGTTTTGCCCGTGAAGGCCAGCAGGTCCCCACAGTCGGGACAAGCCGCAATAGCTGTTAGATCCGCTTTCTTGACAACCACTTTTACCCCCTTTCTTGTGCAGGCGCACTCGTTTGTGTCTTCGAGCTGCGGCGCAGCATGACCCCCTTGCACTAGTTGCTCGCTCTGCCGGACAGTCTCGTTTTCGCTTGACGCTGTGGCGGCAGAAGGTGGCAGCATGGTCCGGGATTGCCAAACTGGAGGCCACGCCCTGGATGGGATGTCAAGGGCGATGTACGGCTCGCTTGTCGACCGGATAGCGTCCCTCGACCATCGGCTCTCGATCTCGAACACGAGGTTTTCAAGGCAAGATCCCCCGGAGGTGTATTTCACTGGCAACCTCAGTGTCTTCTCAGAGAGTAGGGGAACTGGGTCCAGACTTCGGAAGTCTGGCAGACTTCGGAAGTCTTTCCCCCGAATTATCGAGATGATACCCACCTCATTACAGGGAGCGCCCAACTGGCACATCATCGTAGTAGTAGGCTGATGTCCACAGTGAGGATCGCTTAGGCAGCTTTGTCCAGGCTGGCTTCCTGCTGGATCCATTCCTGCGCTTCTTGTGGTAACCGATTGCCATTCGTGACCTGGTACTCTGTCGCCGGTGTCAGCGTCGAGCGGGCGTCCATGCTGTCTCTCAACTGCCCCGCTTTCCGTTCTAATCGCTCGATCTGCTGGAAACGAGCCAACGCCAACTCGATGGCTGGCTCCAAATCCCGTTCGTGCACGGGTTTGACCAGGTAGGCCTGTACTGCCGAAAGGGAACATGCTTCCTGCACCCACTCGACCTTGCTGCACTCGCTGAGCAAGACAACCGGGCACAGCCCTTCTTGATCGATGTGCCTGCTGGCTTCCAGCCCATCCATATTGGGCAGCTCGATATCCATCACAACCACATCAGGACACAACTGCCTGGCGAGGGAAACGGCCTCTCGGCCGTCCGCCGCCTCGGCAACAACCAGGTACCCTAGCGTGCTCAACTGAGCGCGCAGGGAGAACATAGCCAGTGGGTTACCAGCGGCAACGAGTACCCTGAGAGGACAAGGCTTGAACATATTCCACCCCCTTCTATGCCATCTTTGGCATACGACGAATGGTCGGCTAGAGAGTTTGACGAACGGCCCAGGTCATATGCAGCTTCCGCTGCCCGAGCGTCGGCCCACAGGAGAGTGCCAGCTGCACCGTTGCACCTCTCATCACCCCTACGTGGAAGCAAAAAGGCCAACACCACATCACCCCACGGGAGTGTCTTGGTGTTGGCCTACTTTGCGGCCGGTCTGCTCTTACGTCGAGCTTACAGTCCGCCCTGTCTACCAAACTATGCTCTACTAAAGAGTATAGCACAAACCTCCGTCCGAGTCAAGGTATTTTCGCGTGTGTTGGATAGCCAGATAGTCCCCCTCTTGAGTGTTGATGAAGAATGGTGTATGATCAAGTCACACGCTCTTCTATCGCCGTCTACGCCAGAAGATGAAATCAACGACACACTGGCGCTTGTCGCGGAAGGGGATCGGATCAACGGCCTGGTACGGGCCAAAGGGCACAAGGAAGACACGATCATCGATTGGATCCGCAAAGCCGGTCAACACGCAGAAGCGATAGAAGAAGTGCTGCTGTCAGAGTACTGGTTGACGCGCGGACAAATCGACGGTTTGTGGGCCTACGTCGGCAACAAGGGAGAGAAAAAACTATCCTGAAACTGGTGAAGGCGGACAGGAACGCGTTCACCACCTGCGAGTGGGATGTGGTCTGCGGCTACGATGACGCACAGCACCTGCTGCTCGGCCGGGGCTCCTACGCGGGATGGGAGGAATACGCTGCCGCCGATCAGGCGCGGGCCATCACCTGTACGGCGATCTGTCCTGCCCTGGGGGCGATCCTCATCGGCGACAAGCGCGGTGAATACGATGCCCGCACAGCGGAGATGGCGGCCCTCCGGGAAGCAGTCGCTCACGCCCGGTCCACCGTGAGTCAAGACAGGCTGAGGGGCGGGGAATGGGTGATGCTCGACGGGCTGCAGTGCTATGACCGGTGGGTGCAGGACTTTCGATCGGATCCGCCCAAGGCAGCCGGTATGGGTGACCGGTACTGCTTTGGCGTATACCAAAGCACGCACCGCGCCGCGTCCGAGTTCATGCGCGAACTCGCACCCCGGTACCCAGAGGCCGCAGAGTGCTTTCTGCGCGCTGCGGAGCACTTTGGCGGCGAAGCCAGCGCGCTGCACGAGTGTGCCGAGATGCTGTTCCCGGGCTGGCAGCTGCCGACAGAGGCCGATCGAGGCGCGAATGACCGGGCTGCAGACCTGCTGAACGCAGCGAGGGACAGCTATGCTCGCGCCATCGAAGAGATCGACGCCGGGCTGCAGTGCATCGACGGGTAGGGCATCAGCGTCCAGGACGGTCCGTGCTTCTCCAACGACCCCAGGCCCAGAGGACGGGGAACGAAGAGGCCAAGATCAACGTGCAGATCCACCCACCCTCCGGGCCAAAGGCCGCGCCGGTGATCAGCGGAGCGGTCCCCAGGTCTGTCACCTCCAAGAGGCCGCCATAGCGCACCCCGCTGACCGGCAGCGAGAGGAGGGCACCCTGAGTGAAATTCCAGCTCAGGTGGTAGGCCATGGGCAGCCACAGGGCACCGGTGACCACCCGCCCATAACCCAGAGACAGCCCGGCCAAGGCGACGTTGAGCAGCGCAAGCCAACTGAAGTGAGGGTTCATCGCGTGGAACGCCCCAAAGAGCAGGGAAGTCGCCATCAGCGCCGGCAGTGAGCCCATCCCTTCACAGAGATTGACATGAAGGTAGCCTCGGAAGATCAGCTCTTCGCCGGCAGCGACCACAAGGAACAGGCCAGCAGCCCACACTCCGACCTCTAGTCCATCGATCAGGGCCGCCCTGTCAGGCACCCCGACAGAGACCCAGCCGCCAGCCCACTCGATCCCAAGGACGGCGAGCATTTGTGCGCCCCCCAGCCCCAGTCCCAGCAGCAGATCCATTTGCCAACCCCGGCCTCTGCCGAATCCCAGCCCGATCCACTGGCGCCGGTCGATGGTACGGCAAAAGAGGGCTGTGAGCGGCAGCAGCATGGCCAGCTCGGCAGCCTTGAGAGCCAACGTGAATCCGATCGGGAGACGGTCGGGCAGCATGCGTGCCAGCAAGTCCGGCGCGGACCGGACCCCCTGAGCCATCAGGTAGCCCGCATACAGGCCCAACGCAGGGGTCTCGACGATCAGCAGCCCCAACAAGTAGCCCATCAGGTAGAGTCCGGCGCGCCACCCCGACCTGAGCCGGCGCCCCCGGAGGAAGAGACGGCGCATCACCCCGCGGCCAGGCCTCCGAGCAGAGGTCACGACCGGATCTCTCCCCGAAGTCGTCGCGAGAGCTCGGTGAACTCGCTGCGATACACGAGTTCCTGAGATCGCGGACGGGGCAGCGTCACCTCCACATCGGCGACGACTCGGCCCGGGCGGGCGGTCATGACCAGCACCCGGTCGGACAGCAGGATGGCCTCCTGGATGTTGTGCGTGACCATAACCACGGTCTTGCGCTTGGCCTCCCAGATACGCAGCAATTCGAGGTTCATCCGTTCCCGCGTCAGGGCATCCAGGGAGCCAAAGGGCTCGTCGAGCAACAGGATCTCGGGATCATAGATCAGCGCACGAGCGATCGCTACGCGCTGCGCCATGCCGCCGGAGAGCTCGTCCGGATAGCTGCTCTCAAACCCTTCCAGCCCTACCAGGCGGGTGAGTTCGGACGCACGCTGCCGAGCCTGGGCTGCGGCAGTGCCCTGGATCTCTAGCGGCAGCAGGAGGTTCCTCATGACCGTACGCCAGGGCATTAGGTTGGATTTCTGAAAGACGATGCCCACGTCGCCGCACGGGCCGACCAGCGGCATCTCACGGAGATAGACCCGCCCGCTGGTGGGAACCAGTAGCCCGGCGAGCACCCGCAGCAGCGTGGACTTGCCACACCCCGAAGGCCCCAGGAAAGAGACAAACTCGCCCTGGTGAACTTGAAAGGACAGGTCCCCAAGCGCCCCCAGCCCCCCTTGTGGAGACGGAAAGGTCACACTGACGCGATCGGTCCTCAAGATAGGCTCGCCTGGCAGCAGGGGCCGCTTGGCGCAGTCAGCCAGCATGATCAGGGAGCCTCAATGTAGTCATTGGTGAACAGCGTGGACACATCCACCTCTGTGTCGATCAGCCCAATCTGGCGCATGAACGCCTGCGACGCATCCCAGGCGGCGGGATCAGAGCGGCCCAGATCCTCCGACCGCCAAAAGTTGAGTGACTCTTCCAGCACCGCTCGCTGAAGCGGCGCAGTCTCGTCGTCGATCTCGGGCACGTACTGCCGGCAGATGGCAAACGCCTCATCTGCATCGTCCAGCGTGTCCTGCAGTCCGCGCAGCATAGCCCGCACGACGGACCGTACCAGCTCGGGCTCTTTGGCGATGGTCTCCTCGTTGGTGATCAGGCCGTTGGACACAAGGTCGATATAGTCGGCTACGGGTAGGACGTAGACCTCGTATCCCTGCTGCCGCAGTTGCACCGGTTCGTTCATCGCATAGACCACGGCAGCGTCCACCTGACCGGCGACCATGCTCTCTGCCTGTGTGTAGCCGATACTGACCAGGTTCACGCCGGCGGCGTCCACACCCGCAGCGTCGATCAGAGCCTGCCAGCCGATGTAGCTGGCTCCGTAGAGGCCAGGGATGCCGACGTCCTTTCCCACCAGGTCCTGAGGCTTTGCCACCGGCTCCAGCGAGGCCACCGCTACCGGGAACCGCCGGTACCAGTTCATAACGTACACCACGGGCAGTCCCTGGTTGCGAGCCAGGATCACTTGATCGCCGCTGCCGATCACAAACTGCATCTCGTTTGTGCCGACCAGCTTGAGCAGGTCGTGCTCCATACCATAGTCGAGTTCGACCTCGATGCCCTCCTGCGCAAAATACCCTTTCTCGGCGGCAACGTACACCGGCGCGAACTGCACATTGGGGATATATCCCATGGCCAGCGTGACGCTGTGCGCCTCGGGCGTTCGCGCCGTGCACCCGACCAGTGCCGTGACCGCGATCGTGACGAGCACGATACCCACCCAGATCCCAGATCCTTTTCTCCAACCCATCACTGACTCCTCCTGCTATGCCGCCGGTCGAGAACTAAGCTCTCGACCAGAACGATCGCCAGATAAAACAACAGCGCGACCACAACCAACGTGAACAGGGCCACGAACATCAACGGCGTATCAAAGTTGCCCCGCGCTACGTTGACAAGAAAGCCCAGACCTCGATCGGCAGCGACGAATTCGCCCACGACGGCACCGATCACAGACAGGGTTGCGCTGACCTTGAGCCCGCCCAAGAGCACCGGCAGCGCCGAGGGAACCTCCAGCTTGGCGAACATTTGCCAGCGGGTCGCACGCAGCGAGCGCATCAGCGCGATCAGGTCGGGATCGACCGATCTCACCCCGATCATGGTATTGACCAGCATGGGGAAGAAAATGGTCAACGCACAGACCAACACCTTGCTGAACTGCCCGGAGCCAAACCAGATGACGAGCAGGGGAGCCAAGGCCACGACCGGCACCGCCTGCGAAGCGACGAGATAGGGCGAGAGAAGCCTCTCCAGCAGGCGAGACTTGGCCATCAGGTAGCCCAGCACGACGGCTGCCGTCAATCCAAGCGCCAGACCACCGGTGATCTCGCCCAGTGTCAGTCGGACATGCCACCACAGCAGCCCATCTGCCAGCACAGTGAGCAGCTTGGCGTAGACCCTTCCAGGAGAGGGCAGGATGAAGGGTGGATACCCGCCTATCCGGACGAGAGCCTCCCAGACCCCAAGGAACAGCAGCACCGCGAACAGGGGAACCAGGTACCCCCCTCTCTGGTGGATCAGGACGACGACCTGGCCCATCAAAGGTCGCGCAATCCCCAGCCGATCGATGAAATGCGCGAGGGAGACTCGCACCGTTTTTTGCTGCTGCTCTCGATCGTGGACACCCATCAAAAAAGCCCCGTAGACTGTCGTCTTCGGGGCTTCGGCCCACACAGGGCACTCTGGCAGCCGATCGCTCTGTTTGGCGCGGTCGGCGATAGATCGGGAAACCTTCTCCCATCCGGACTATACCGTCGGCCCCGGATTGGGCAGCGCATCCGCTGCTTGTACCGGATCTGCCACGCCCCCCACGTAGGAGCAGCCTGGCTTGCGGGCTCGATGTGCGGCATCCAGCCACACACCCTACCGCCGGTCTGGAGTTGGTCCGCTGTGCAACAACCAGCCGACCTCACCTTGCCCCGAAGGTCAGGGGTATTATAGGCCGCCTCCCTGGTTTTGTCAACCGACTTGTCTGAGATTCGGTCACAGATGGCATCCGAGAGCAGGTGCAGAGTGGAGTCATCTTTCCAAGGGATTGTGGCCGGACGAGGTCCGCCTGCAGGGCACAGGGCTCAAACCGAGGCTGTTGATCACAGATTGGCGGTCACGGACGCAGACAGTGCGGTGCACGTCGTTCATGCGACAGGCCACGCGCGCAGATTCACGAACTCTGGCCATCTGTGCCCGAGACCAGCTACCTGGAGTATGGATCCGCGGCATCGCGCAGCCCATCGCCAAAAAAGTTGAGCGCCAACACCGCTATTATGACAGCCACGGCAGGGACAAGTAGCCACGGCGCTGTCATGACTGCCCGGACGCCCTGGGCTTCTCTGAGAAGCACCCCCCAACTTACGACCGGAGGTCGCAAGCCCAACCCCAGAAAGCTGAGCGAGGTCTCAGCCAGGATCATCCCTGGAATGGCCAGGGTGATGGAAGCGATGATGTGGCTGGTAAAAGAAGGAAGCATGTGACGAAAGATCACTCTCATCTCGCTTGTACCATACAGTCTTGCCGCCATCACAAAGTCCTCTTCTCGCAGAGAGAGGAACCGGCCTCTGACGACCCGTGCCAGCCCTGTCCAGCTTACGAGAGACAGGATGATGGTTATGCCAAAGTAGACACGGAGCGGCGGCCAATCCATAGGCAGTGCGGCGGCAAGGCCCATCCACAGCGGAATCGTCGGTATCGAGCGGACAAATTCGATGGTGCGCTGGATGATCCCGTCAATCCAACCTCCGTAGTAGCCCGAGATGCCTCCAAGCACGATGCCGAGGCCCAGACTGATGATCACACCGATGAGACCGATCGACATAGACACCCGAGTACCATAGATAATGCGGGTGAGCACATCGCGACCCAGCCGGTCTGCCCCGATCAGGAACATCGGCTGCGTCTTGTCCACGGGCCCAAAGAGCCGGGTTTCGGCAGGGATCAGGCCAGACAGCTTGTATGGCTCTCCCTCTACAAAGAATCGCACCGGAATCCGTTGCTCCTCATCCACAGTAAAGGTGCGCACGTAGGCCACAGGGTCGACTTGGGATTGGTACCCAAATACGTGAGGATCGAGCCGCACTTTTCCTTCGCGCTCAAGGAGATGAAGTCTCTGTGGAGGGGCGTAAATGTACTTGGAGCTGTGAACGTTGGGCGGAAACGGCGCAAGGAACTCGGCAAATACCGCAACCAGATAGATCAAGATCGTGAACACTGCGCCGCCCATCGCTGCCTTGTGCCGGCGGAAGCGCCACCACATCAACTGCCACTGTGTAGCAACATAGATGAGCTGTTCGTCCGTAGATCTGTTCTGCGCCACCGATGTCAAGGAAGGTTCGACACCCTGCCCAGAGATCGAACCTGGAGTATGGTTGTCCCTTTTCACCATCGCAAGACCCTTCTGTAAGCCCAACGCCGGCAACTTTACGCCAGACGGATCCTGGGATCCAGCCAAGCCAGCAGAATATCTGACAACAGCGTGCCAACGATCGTTAAACCACTCAACATCATGATGAATGTACCTGCCAGGTACATATCCTGGGCGACGAGTGCGCTGAGCAGTAGGGGACCCGTCGATGGCAGATTCAGCACGACCGCCACGATAGTTGAACCAGAGACCAGGTGTGGCAACTGCCAGCCGAGTGTACTCACGAATGGATTGAGCGCAATGCGGACGGGGTAGCGCAACAGCACTTTTCTCTCGGGCAAGCCCTTTGCCCGCGCGGTAGTGACGTATGGCTTGTTCAGCTCATCGAGCAGATTTGCCCTCATCACCCGGATGAGGCTGGCTGTCCCGCTCAATCCCAAGATGACCACCGGGAGCCACAGATGCTTGAGCAGATCCAGCACTTTGGCCAAACTCCACGCAGCATCGACGAAATCCGACGAGAAAAGCCCTCCCACGCTCTGGTTGAACCACAGGAAAGAAAGGATCATCAGGACCAGCGCAAGCAGAAAGCTAGGGGTGGCCATTCCCAGGAAACCCAGGAAGGTAAAGAGATAGTCTGCAAACGAGTACTTGAACACGGCGGAATAGATCCCAACGGGAAAGGCAATAACCCAGGTTAGAAGCATGGTGGCGAGAGAGATCACGAGCGTCAGCAGCAGGCGGTCCCAGATCAGATCCGCTACTGGTGCTTTCCACGTAAAAGACATCCCAAAGTTGCCGCTTGGCATCCCCTTGACCCATTTCAGATACTGGACATAGATCGGCTCGTCGTGCCCATATCGCGCCCTCAGGTTGGCGATCATGTCCTCGTCCACGATCTCGCCTTGGGCCTCGAGATTGGCGATGTACGAGGTGAGAAAGTCACCAGGCGGCAACTGGATGATCACGAACGAGAGGATGGATACGACAACCATCATGGGTATCATCGTCACTATGCGTCGCACAACATAGCCGACCAAGATTCACCTCCCGGCATCAGGAAAGGGACAGTGATGCCGAACGCAGCACGCCGTCCCTTGAGTTCTACAGAGCTAGCTACTTGGCAAACTTGCCTGCCTACGGGCAAAGCTGCAGGATGGCAACGTCACGGGCACCTACGGTAAGGGTCACTGTGCACCCATCGACGACAGCCTCGGGACCCCACAGCGAGCGCGCCGCTGAGAGCGGTCCCCACCGCTCGGAGAGCTGCAAGCGCACAAAGCGGGGCTGGCGGGCCGGATTGGAGACCCACAGATAGGTCCCTCCGGCACCGTCGTAGATCCGTCCCTTGACGTCCGGGTCGCTGCTGACGACGTGCTGCGCCTTTCCTGCAAGACGCAGGGCTGCATCCCAAAAGAGAGGTGAGCGATCCTGCGGATGCCCAGCATAGCCAGCGCCACACATCGTGCCCACGAGTCGAGTCTTGCCCTGGCCGAAGGCATTGTCGACCGCCGCTATGCGGCCATCGCGATACCACCCAACCGGCGTGCCGGTAGTGGGTTGGTAGGCCTGCATAAAGATCCCCCCACGCACAGGGATGCCACTGAGGTTGAACTGCAGGTCGTCGAGCAGATCGGGCGTGAACTCGACATCGCTCTCCCGGACACCGAACAGCTCGTCGAGACCCAGGTTAGGTTGAGTAGGGCCGGCGTGCCCGCAACCGTCAAAGTAACCCGGGCAGCCCTCAGCCACGAGGAGCCCACCGTTCGCCACCCAGGCCTTGAGCCGGTCGGCTGTGCCCTGGGAGAGCATGGCCGGGTAGGGCAGATAGAGCGCATCGTACTCGTCGATGTGGTCGATGTGCACCCAGTCCGCCTGCACGTTGTTGTCAAAGAACCCTTCGTAGGCCCCAAACATAGACTGTGAATAGTAGGCCGTGTCGCCCTGCTGGGCGTAGGCAAAGAGCTGCGTCTCCGGGACATAGATGATCCCGATCTCGCCCTGAACGGGACGAGAGTCCCATAGGGCTGCCTGCTCAGGCGCGTTGGCCCACTTGGCAATTCGGCTGGTCATCTCGGAGCGAGGAGTGCGCGAACCATCCATCGCGTACGGGCCGAATGCGCCAAACAACGGCCCGTCGAGAAGCGGACGCCAGCGTGGATAGAAAAGTCCCGTGGCCCCTCCCATGAAACTGACCATTTTCCAGTAGCGGACATCTCCTGCCGTGGGGATCCTTCCGTCTTGGCGCGGCCGGCCGATCACCTGCGGCTGCATCCACAACGGCCCGCCCTGTGCCTCAGCGTGCCAGAAGGGCTTTCCCCGTGAGGCTGCACGCGTCAGATCGACGGCGTGAAACTGCTGCCACGGCTTGTCGCCCTTGCGGCATGCAACCCAGGTAAAGCCATAGCTTTCCGCTTCTGCGGCCGCGCGCCAGTCATCGGTGCCACGCTGTGCCATGCTGGTCAGGGTGCCGGCGACCCCGTGAGCCGTCACCGGGTGTTCCCCGTCGACGCTGCGGATGACCTGCGCCCGCCAGCGCATCAGTTGGTAGGCGTTGTCGATCCGGAACTGGAGCCAGTCGAGCGTATCGGGGTATGGTCCGTGATATCGAGGCGGGACGACATCTTCCCAGGAGGCATAGCTGTAGCGGTGCCAGGCCTCACCCAGGGCGCGCAGGTCGCCGTACTTTGCCTTCAGCCACGCGCGGAACTTGGCCGCCGTGCTCGGGCAGTAGCAGGTTTCCGCGCCATAGCCGCACTCGTTCCAGATGTCGTAGCCGCCGAGGCCCGGGTGGTCGCGATAGCGCTGTGCCAACGCGCGCAGGAACCGCTCGGCTGCCTGGCGCACATCCTCGTTGTCGAGGCACAGCCCGGGTGCGCCGCCGACCGCGCAGCTACCGTGCATCCCGCTCTCCAGCTTGCGCCCGTCTCGGGTTTCGTAGCGGGCGTGAGCGAACGTGCGATAGGCCCATTCGGGGGCGATGGTGATCATTTCCGCGATGATGGTCTGGATACCGTTCTCGGCGGCCAAGTCAAGCTGCCGGTCATAGTCGTCCCAGTCGTAGACACCGGGCGCAACCTCGATCGCCGACCAGGCAAACCAGTGACGAAAGCAGTTCATGCCGTCCGCGGCGGCCACCTGGTAGTCACGCGCCCAGTCGGCCTTGGGTGGGTTCGACTTGCGAAAGTAGACTGCACCGTACGGAAAGCGGGGCAACACGTTGCTGCTCATGGACCGACCTTTCTCTGGGCGGCGGCAGGCATTTCTGGCGCACGGCGACCGCCTTGGTACCGGAGAGGCCCGCCCTGCCGGGCGTCCTTGCTCCCGGCAGGGCGAGATAACTATCCGATCACGACGGGAGGCCCGATCGGCCTACGTCTCCTCGATAAACCACTGGCACGGGTTGTAGGGCGCGGGCGTGGGATAGATCCACGACTGATGGATCGTCGGCGGCGTGTTCTTCATCCTGTTGGTCACGATGGCATAGCCGGGCGCTTCCGGGGCAATTCCCAGGCAGTAGAACTGCTCAGCAGCGATGTCCAGGATCTGCCAGTACAGCTCGTCCTGCTTGCCCGTGTCCGGCGTCTCCAGGAGCTCATCGTAGTAGCCAAAGGCCGCTTGCACCTGCTCCGGCGGATCCACCGCTTGTTCGTCGTCCGGATTGGCCCACCACCAAGCCCAGGCCTTGGCATACATCGAACTGCCGCCGCTGGTTGGGAGATAGTACCTTGGATCCAGGATCACGGCTTCACCGCTGCCCCCACCGTAGCGGTGGCAGGAGGCGTTGAATTCAAGGTTCCTGCCTCGGCATCGCTCTTCCCAGAGGCTGCGTTCCATCGTCTTGATGATCGTCTCTACCCCGACCTTCTCCCACATCGGTGTAGCCACTTCCAGCACGTCGGCATAGGTCGGCTCGTCGACGTCAACCTCCCAGATCACCGCAAGCCGCTTGCCGTCTGGGCGGAGGCGAAAGCCCTGGGCATCCCGTTCGGTCAGCCCCACCTTGTCCAGGTACTCGTTGGCCAGGTCCACGTCGTGTTCAGTGTACTGCTTGGACAGCCTCTCGTGGTAGAAGCGCGAGTCGGGCCGCGGGGCAGACTGGTGTGGCTCCCCCTGTCCAACGTACACGAGGTCGATGATCTCTTGCCGGTCCAGCGCGTGCGACATCCCGATACGAAAGTCCTTGTTGGAAAAGATCTCGGCAAGAACCTCATCGGTGGTGAACCTGTTGAACTGCAGGTTCAGTACGTTGGTCATCGTGGGAATGATGTCCACGACGCGATAGTCACCCTTTTCCTGGTTCTGAAAGTATACCGACTTGTTCTCTGGGGCGGAGAGGAAGCGCTCCTGCCAGTCTATTTCACCGTTCATTGCTCGGAGGACGAGCGCCTCAGTCTCGGTGAAATAGTCGCACACGTTACTGTCGATGTAAGGGAGCTGGTTGCCCTCAGGATCCGTCTTCCAGTAGTAGGGGTTCCGCTCCGAAACGATGCGTACACCCTCCCCTAAGGCGTTCTGAAGCTGCCACCCCTTCAACACAGGGATGGCGGAATCCTGAAAGTCGATCCGCTTATAGTCGTACAGATCGGCCCAACTGGCCTGGCCCGATTCCTTGACAACACTCTCAATGTCTGGGTTGTATGCGTCGTGAAACTGGCTCATATAGTGCTTGGGATGCCGCCAGCTCTCGTCAGTCAGCGCCTGGCACATCAGTTTGAGGAACAGACCGTGTGGCTTGGTAAAGGTCCACTTGGTAGTAAAGTCATCGAGCCGCTCGATCTGGACGGGATCGCTCCCTCGTCGAAACGTGCTGGGCACGTTAGGCGTCAGCTCTTTGTTCATCAGGACATCTTCATACCAGAACATGATGTCATCGGCGGTGAATGGCACACCATCAGAGTGCTTGATTCCCTTTCGGAACCGGAAGGTATACTCTGTGCCTTCTTCGTTGACTTCTACTGACTCTGCAAGGTTCGGCATAACGCCGTCCCACTTGGGCGTCCAGCGCATGATCTGCTCATAGCCGATCGAGTGCACCCACTGGCCGCTCTGTCCCTTGCCCACAACGGCATTCCGCCAGGTGCCACCGTAGGTACCAATGCGTTCCACAACTGGAACGACCATCGGCGCATCCGGGAGCCGCTCCTCAAGCGGGGGCAGATCACCAGCTTGAACCATTTCGACCCATTTTGGTGCTTCCTTGGCCACCGGCTCCGCAACCGGCACCGGCGTGGCAGTGGCTTGCTCGGGCTGCGCCGGCGAGGTTGGCTTTTCTTCAGGAGCAGATGTTGGTTCTGCAGTCTTGGCACATGCAGCGGCGAGGACACCTGCACCGGCCAATGCGGACACGCGTAGAAACTGTCGACGGGAGACCTTCATTTCTTCTCTCCTTTGGAGGGTGAGCACCCAGCTCACTCGCTCCGTTGTTTGAGGACTTTAGCTCCAGCGATGTACGTGCTTTACGGGACTGACGTCGTTTCCGCTGCACCTCCTTCCAGGGAGTACAAGTCCAAACGCACTAGACACATCTTCTTGGCGCTGCGGTTCTGGCTGATGGAGAACTGCCGACCGCCGATTTGCACGCATTCCATACACCCAACCAGTCAAGAACCGCCTGAGCTCTGCAGATCGTCCTGCAGGGACAGTCTGGCCCGACGGATATGTTCTCTCATCAGTGTTTCGGCTTTCACAGCATCGCGCGCTTGGAGTGCGGCTAGAATGTTCTTGTGCTCTTTGGTTGTGAGGTCCAGTTTCCTGTCGCCACGCCTATACCGGATGCGGGCTATCTGGACGTGAGCGTGGACTTGGCCCCAGAGTTTGGTCAGTACGTCGTTGGCTGCAGCCTCTAGGATAAGAGCGTGAAAGCGGTGATCGAGCTCCGCATATTTGTGATAGATCGGGGCGTGATCCTCCACTTTGGTAATGCGGAGCATCGCCTCGACAATCCGCTCAAGGCGCCCAAGTTGCGCATCGGTTATGCATTCGACGCTGCACGTGACGGCATAGACCTCAAGGACCTCACGCACGCTGAACGCGTCGTCAATCGCCTCGGGGGTAGGGGTAGTCACGTAGGTGCCCCGTCGGGGCACGATCTCCACCAGACCTTCCGATGCAAGCCTGCCCAGGGCAGCTTTAAGGGGTGTACGACTGATCCCAAACTGACGCTCAATCGAGGGAAGGTCGAGCCGCTCTCCACAGGCGAACTGCCGAGCGAAGATGCGGTCCCGTAGGACCCGGTATGCTTCCTCCGCAAGGTTCGCGCGTGCCAGATTGGGGAGTGTACCCCTGTCATCCATGCTGCTGCCTGAACGAACACTGGAAGATCCGGGACGGACGGGATATCGAAGGTGAGATCTGAAATATCACATTTACAGTATACCACACGCCCTCTCGTTTGTCAATCTTTATCGTTCTGAGATTCGGTCATGGCAATTGCAGCTCTTTCCAGGCGAGAGTATCCTTTTGCCCTGTCCCGTCCGGGCCAGCCTGCCCCCCGGGGCCAGTCCAGGTGGGACGGGGTGCTACTGCTTGGACCGCAAGCTCCCTGCTCGAGCGTGCTCTGCTTGCCCTTGGCAGGTGTTTAGGGTACAATTCGAGCCGTCAAGGTTGGGGCCGCTGCCAACCAGAGGCTCCAACGGGATCTATCCCTTCACCTGGCGAGGTTCGATGCGATCGAGATGGAAACTGAATGGGCTCTT
>JADHXD010000098.1 GCA_016783145.1 Anaerolineae bacterium | reverse complement strand
GCGTGGGCAACAGTCTTGTCTTTGAAGTCACCTTGCGGTGCAACACGGAGAACCAGAAGAGCCCACCTGACCGGCCTGAGTGCCCGGTCAGTATCCCTGGAATCCCATTTCCTGACAAACATATTATACGAGGAGAAGGGCACACATGCCGCTGCCAACGCCCAACTTGGATGACTTGCGTTTTCAGAGAGACCTGGTCGACGAAGCCAGGCGTCGGATCGTACGCTACTGCCCCGAATGGACCGACTATAATCTGAGCGATCCTGGCATTACCCTGATCGAGCTGTTCGCCTGGATGACCGAGATGTTGGTCTACCGGCTGAATCGCGTCCCGGAAAAGAACTACATCGAGTTCTTGGAGCTGCTGGGCATACAGCTCCAGCCCGCCAGCAGCGCCCGGGCCCCTTTGACCTTTCGCCTGTCGGCTCCCTTTCCTCTCGGTCCTGAGGATGACACGACGACCATAGTTCCCCAGGGCACGGAGGTCGCCACCTGGGCCACCGAAGAAGAACCAGAGATCATCTTTACGACCGACAGGAAACTGGCCATCGCCCCTCCACAGTTGATCCAAGTACGGCGCGAGACCGAATTCAACAGGAACTACCTGTCGCGTCTGGGGGTGGAGGACTTTTACGCCTTTGGCCGCGAGCAGCCCGAGGTCGGTGATACCTTCTACCTGGGCTTTGACGACGGTCTGGACATCAGCGGATATATCCTGCGCTTGGCTTTCGAGGCGCGAGAAACCCAAGCTCCCGGGATCAGGCGCGAGGATCCACCTCTCGTCTGGGAATGCTCTCTGGGTAGCGGTCGCTGGGAAGAGGTATCGGTCAGCACCCGGCGCGGCGAGAGAGACACCACGGGCGGGCTCAACAACGAGCGCGGCAGTCTGGTGCTGTATCTGCCGCTCGGGATGGTGCCCGATCAGGTCCATGGGCGTTCCGCCTACTGGCTGCGCTGCCGACTGGAACCGCGCCACGAGGGGCAAGGGATGTATGCCCAGTCTCCTCGCATCAGGGCCATCTTGCCGTTTGCGCTGGGCGGTACGGTCTGGGCTACCCACGCACAGATCGTACCTGAGGAGGTACTGGGCCGTAGCAACGGGGCGCCGGGCCAGGTCCTCCGCCTACAGCATGCACCAGTCTTGGGGTTGCAGGCGGGCGAACACGTAGAAGTAGAGGAGGAGCGCGACGAGGAGACGGTCTTTGTACCATGGGAGCGAGTCCCCGATTTCTCCCTGTCTGACATTCACGACCGGCACTTCACGCTGGATGAGGCTACCGGAGAGGTCCGGTTTGGGCCCTGCATACGCCAACCGAACGGGGCGATGCGCTGGTATGGTCGCGTGCCAGAGGCAGGCCGAGCCATTCGTATGAGCCGCTACCGGCACGGCGGCGGAGCTTTGGGCAACGTGCCAGCCGACAAGCTCCAGGTCCTCCGTTCAGCCATTCCGTACATAGATCGGGTCACCAACCTGCGCCGGGCCAGCGGAGGGCGGGCCCAGGAGAGCCTGGAAGAGGCGAGAATGCGCGCTCAGCGCGAGATCAGGGCCCAGCAGCGAGCGGTGACCGCTGAGGATTTCGAGAGCCTTGCCAAGCAAGCCAGTCGAGCCGTTGCTCGGGTCAAGTGCAACTCTGCGGGAGAGATCGCTCCGTCAGCGGGCAGCGGTGACTTGCCACCTGGGATGGTCGATCTCCTCGTCGTACCCGCCGTGTCTGGCGCGCTCGGGGCCGGTGACCTGTCCAGCCTGGCAATCGACCAGCCGCTGATAGCGACCATTCGCTCCCACCTCGACCGCTACCGCCTGCTCACCACGACGATCCACATTCGGGAGCCGCGATATCTGGGCATCCGGCTCCGCGTAGAGATCGCCACTTCCGAATTCCACCAGCCGGAAGCTGTGGTCGAGCGAGTGCGCGAGTTGCTGAGGCTCTTTGTTGCTCCGCTGCCCATCGATACAGAGGACGCACGTCTTCAGCAGATCATCGGTTCCGAGTGGGAGGGTTGGCCCTTTGGGCGCGACCTGTATGTGTCAGAGATCTATTCGCTCGTCCAGCAGGTTGCCGGCGTCAAACACGTCCTGAACGTGCAGCTCGGCCAGCGCCCTGTCCTGCCCGCCCGAGAATCCCTCTCTCAGGAGGCCACTCATAGGGAGGATGTGCCGCGTGAGGGAGGGACCTCGTCCCCGGATGAGGACAGCCTAGAGGTATCTGACCAGAGGGTCATCTCGGTTCCTGCTGACACGCTGCTCTGCCTGCTGAGCTGCGAAGTAGAGGTGGTAAGCCTGTGAGAGACGAGAGCCAACAAAGCCGCGACCGCAACACAGATCGGTCGCCCTGCAGCCTCTCCCACGTGACGGATGTCCGCCGGTGCTACCCGGGAGAGAGTGTGACACTTCGCACTCGTGTCCGGGCACGTGAGCCTGTGCACGAGTTCACGCTGCGCATCGCGCTTCCCGATGAGCTCACTCCAGGCAGCACGCGTGCCCCGGGAGAAGCCGTTCCTCAGGTGGGTCTGGGGACAGGAACGAGGTACCTCCTCTGGAATACGAGCACGACACCAGGCGTAGAGACCTATGACTATGAGGTAGAGGCTACAGTCGCGCACGTATCCCGGGACACCGTAGCAAGGAGCCGCGCTGTCGTCAGCTCAGGGATCGGCGATGCTCGATCCTTCGCCAGCGAGGAAACGGCGAGCATCGCTGTCTTGGCGAAGGGAGGCTACCTGAAGCATCTTCCTTCACTATACGAAGCAGACGAACTGATGGGACGTTTCTTGATGCTCTTTGAAAGCTTTTGGAGTCCGATCCAGCGCCAGATCGAAAACCTGCCGATGTACTTTGACCCGCGGATGACCCCCCCTGAGTTCCTGCCCTGGCTGGCCTCTTGGGTCGGGTTGGTCTTGGATGACCGCTGGTCCGAGGAGCAGAAACGGCGACTGATCGGGTCAGCGGTGTCGCTCTATCGCATGCGCGGAACCAGGCGGGGCATGCAGGAGTACCTGGAGATCCTAGCTCCAGAGGTCCAGATCGTAGAGCATCGATCCAACAACCTCGTGGTGGGCCCGGGCAGCAGGCTAGGACCTGCTGTGGCCCTGGGCATGGACAATGTGCCAAACACGTTCACAGTCACCGTGCGTTTTCCATCCGATCCGACTCCGGCGGATGAGGGTGAGAGAGCCCAGCACACGCTGCAGGTTCGCCGGATGATCACGGCCATCATCGAGGCTCAGAAGCCCGCTCACGCCGGATATGTCCTGCGAGTCGACACCGGGCAGCCAGCAAGCCAGACGGGAGGATAGCGAACCGTGGCCAAAGAAGACTTGATTCGGATGTTCCCCACCAAGAGAGTCAGCCCCTTTGATGGGATGGCCGTTACTGCTCAGGTGTGGGCAGAGGCACACGAGGTCCACCGTCAACAGCAGCAGCTCTATGCTCTGCTTGGTCACGGGCCAGGGATCTTGGTCGGACTCGAGGTCATTGCCAGTGACCCGCCGGACTCGGCGGTGTATGTGCTCCCGGGCATCGCGATGGATCCCCATGGCCAGATCATCGTTGTACACGAGCCCGTGGCCTACGATATCGGCCAGGCGCGAGGTCTCCTATACCTGGTGCTCACCTACAGCGAAAGCCGCCCGAGAGCCGGGCAGAACCAGGAAGGCGGACCTCTCTACGTCCACGCCGAGTTCGGCGTCGAGGCGAGGTCTGATGCACCCGCATCCGCTCACGTCGAGCTGGCTCGTGTCCGGCGTGAAGACCGGAACGCCCCTCTGACCGATGCCAGGGACCCGGCACATCCAGGCCCAAACGAGATCGACCTACGCTTCCGCCAAGAAATCGGGGCTGCATCGCACCCGACCGTCAGCATCGGGGTAGCTTATGCAGATGGGAAGGCCAACCCGCGGCACGCCCGCGGAGCAAGTGCTCTAGCCCGCGCGCTCCGCCACGCCGGCCCTTACCGTGTGTGGGCAAACGAGGGCATCTCGCTCGGCGCCGGACTCGAGTCCTTGGCGCTCGTCTATCTGGTTGCGCAGGATGCATTTGAGCTGAGACAAAGCGAGATGCAGGCGCTGTACGCCTACCTGCAGGATGGGGGGACAGTGCTGATGGAGAGCTGTCGCCAGGATCACGCGGAAGGGGACCCCCCGTCAGATGCCGCTTTCTCCGACTTGCTGGCCTCCCTGGGCGTTCGCTTGGATGCGCTGCCGTCCAGCCACAGCCTGCTCACCCAGCCACACCTCTTTGCTGCTCCGCCGGCAGGGTTCGAAACGAACGGATCGCCCCAGATCTCACTCGGACGAGAGGCCATTGGGGAGGGAGTGATACTGAGCACAAGCGACTATGGCTGTCTGTGGCAGGGGGAGCGACGGGAGCAGGTAGCGTCGAGAGAAGACATACGCACTGCCACAGAGTGGGGAACGAACATCATCGCCTACGCCATCGGGCGTCGTCGCGCGGGGGATTGAGCCGCTCCGACGCTGCGACCTGGAAACGAGGCCTATGACCGACTCAGCGAGCCAGAACATATACGACCGGGTGCCGTACCCCAGTCTGTCCTACTCACAGAGCCACCCGGACCGTCTGGCAGCGGTAGCTACGCTCCTGGGTATGGTGCCGCCCTCTGTCGAACGGTGCCGGGTGCTTGAATTGGGCTGTGCCAGCGGCGGGAACCTGCTGCCCATGGCCTACGGACTGCCTGAGAGCGAGTTCGTCGGCATCGACTACTCTGCTCGTCAGATCGCCGAAGGACAGGAAACAGCAGCCACGCTTGGCCTTCAGAACATCGCCCTCAAGCATATGGATATCCTGGACGTGAAGGCCGATCTAGGCCAGTTCGACTACATCGTCGCCCACGGAGTGTTCTCGTGGGTTCCCAGGCCAGTCCAGGACAAGCTCTTGGAGGTCTGCAAGGAGGCCCTGGCCCCCGATGGAGTGGCCTATATCAGCTACAACACCTATCCAGGCTGGCATATGATGGGCATCATTCGCGAGATGATGCTGTTTCACACTCGCGATCTGAGCGATCCCCAGGAGCGCGTCACTCAAGCACGCGCGCTGCTTGACGTTCTCTCCGAGGCGATCCCATCCGATACCAGTGCCTATGGCAACTTCTTGGGCACGTACGCCCAGTTTCTGCAGGGCGAGCTGAAAGGCCCGCGACCGACGGGAGATGCCTTTCTCCTCCACGACGAACTTGAAGAGATCAACGATCCGACATACTTTTACCAATTCGTCCAGCGAGCCGAACGCTGCGGCCTGCAGTATTTGGGGGAAGCTGAGTTCCGGACGATGGTCGGCAGCAACTTTGATCCCCAGGCCTTCCGAAAGCTGGGTGAGATGTCCAGGAGTGTCATCGATCTCGAGCAGTACATGGACTTTTTGCGCAACCGGATGTTCCGGCAGACACTGCTCTGTCACCAGGGGATCGAGACAAGCCGAACGCTGAAACCGGAGCAACTGCAGAGCTTTTACCTGGCTTCCTATGCTCAGCCTGACACGGTCGAACTGGACATCCACTCCAGCGCGATCGTCAAGTTCAGCGGATCCGATGGCGCGACTCTGTCGACAGACCATCCCGTCACCAAAGCCGCGATGCTCTGCCTTGCCATGGTATGGCCGCAGGCCTTGACCTTTGAGACCCTCCTGTCGCAGGCACGAGCTCGCTTGGGCCTGGAGGGCACGGCCGCTGGTGGAGCCGCCGATGTTGCGCGCGATGCTCAGGTCCTTGGCACCAATCTGCTCAAAGCGTACAGCTACAGCGGCAGCCTGCTAGAGTTGCACGTTCACGTGCCGCACGTGGCGCTGGACGTCAGTGAGCGGCCCATCGCCAGTGCCCTGGCACGACTGCAGGCCAAGAGCAGCAACCGGGTCACCAATCTCCGCCACGAACGGGTTCGAGTGGACGAGTTCGACCGCTACCTCTTGCCCTATGTGGACGGAAGCCACGACCGGGCCATGCTCGTGGACGAGCTGCGAACCGGCCCGGTAGCTCAGGGCGATCTGAAGCTTGAGCGTGAGGGTGAACCCATCACGGATGCGGAGCAAGTTCTCGATGTCTTGGCTCAAGGCATCGAGAAGCGACTTCAGTGGCTGGCACGCGCTGCCTTGCTAGAGGGCTAGGCGTGGGCGCAGAGGTCAGGAGAAAAGATGCATGGAGCCTTTCAACAGTGTCGAGATCACGGATCGGGATGGCTGGCGCCGAGCATATCCCTTGCGGAAGAATCTGGTCCACATTGGCAGCGACCCTCGAAACGATATAGTGCTGGAACCCGGGCGAGGCGCAGGTGTAGCCAGCAGACACCTGCAGCTTGTGGCCATCCCAGGAGATCCTCCTGGATACCGGGCGATCAACCTGGGAAACACCGATGTCTCGCTTGGTGTTGCCTCTACCCTCCGGGAGGGGACGCCAGCCACATCCCCGGAGGAACAAGCCCTTCCGCCAAGATCCACGGTCAACCTGACCGATGGTGCCCGCCTGGGCCTTGGGGAGTTCTCGCTCACCTTCCACCTCACAGTGCCTGCTGGCATTGGCGGTTCCGAGGTACTGCCGGTGGAGACTGTGGCTGCACCCGTTGGATCTCGCTCAGAAGAGAGAGCTAGCGAGCAGAGCGACTCTGGCGACATCGGCCTGGAGCTGTACCTGCCGCAAACTTCCCTGGATCTGGAACACCCAGTAGAGGGCTCGCTTACGGTGCGCAATCTGGGCGACAAGCCGGGTGTGCAGTTCCGGCTTGAGCTGCAGGGTCTGGATGCCGACTGCTACGAGATGGGACCTGGTCCGATCCTGTTTCCCAATGCGGAGAGAGCAGTACTCCTGCGCTTCTTCCATCCGCGAAAGCCTCATCCTGGGGCTGGCGATCATCCTGTGACTATTCGCGCCCACGCACCGGAGGCCTATCCCGGACAGAGCGCGGTCGTGTCCACGGTGGTGCACATTCCCACCTTCTACCACCACGAACTGCGTTTCCTGATCCCAGAGGGAACGCAAGCTGGATCCAGTCGCTCGTAGCGCTGACGCAGCGAACCAGCGCATACCGACAGGAAATGCCTATGGACAAGTCGAGACAAGCTATTCGGACATCGTTGATCTTGGTCCTCGCCCTGGGTCTCCACGCCGGAGTTGTGGCTCAAGATGAGGCCTTGCTGGTCACGATCGCCGCCGTGGAGAGCAGCGCTTTCCCCTTGGTGGCAGTCTCCATCACAGTAGAAGACGCGCACGGCTTTCCCGTGACCGGCCTGACTGCGGGAGACTTCCGAGTCGAGGAAGGTGAGGGAGAGACCCTTGTCGAAGCATTGTCCGCAGCCAGCGACGCGCTCCAGCACATAGATCTGATCCTGGCCTTGGATGTCAGTGTGACGGAGGACCTTCTTCTCAAGATGAGCGAGGCAGTCAAGGCCTTCCTCAACACCCTGGGCTCGGAGGACAAGGTGACCATCCTGTCCTTCGCCGATCAGGTCCGACAGGTCGCCAGGAGCGCCAGTCCCCTAGAGGCGTCACGAGCCGTGGATGGCCTGGTGGCCCAGGGAAACTACACTGCGCTGCACGACGTTGTCCACGAGATATCGGCACTGACCAGCGGCTCCGCGCCGGCTCAGACCGCAGCAGTCATCCTCACCGACAGCACAGACAACGCTGGTCGGTTCACCCTTGACCAGACCCTGGCAGCGATCCAGGAGACGAGCGGCAGTAGTCCGGCGCCCATTCACATCATCGGGTTTGGGCCCAAGATGGCCGGCCCTGAAGCACAGCAGCTCCACCGTCTTGCCGGGGCCACAGGGGGACACGCCCTGCTGCTTTCCAGTGCAGAAGACATCAGAGCGCCCCTGCAAGCCATCGGTACACTCTCCCGCCACGGGTACCAGATCACGTTTGAGTCGCGTGTCCCTGCTGACGAGGGCGATCATCGTTTCTCTATCCATGTCAGCAGTCACAGCGGGAAAGGTACGGCCACGGACCGGTTTACTGCTGTTCCTCACCCGCTTGACGTGGAGCTGGCCGGCCCGAGCGGCGGGCAGGTGACCGGAGACGTCGTTTATCTCGCCGCGTCCGTTGCGGGACGCGCGCCGGTCGTCGCTGTGGAATACCGGCTCAACGGCCAACTGCTAGCCCGGGTGACCGATCCGCCCTACGTTCTGACCTGGCCGAGCGCCAACACCGAACCCGGAGCCTATGTGCTCACCGCCCTGGCCATCGACAGCGCGGGCAACACAGGAGAGGCCAAGACGGACATCGTGCTGCCGCCTCCCATGAGTGTCAAGATCATCTCTCTTCCAAAGCAAGTGACGTTGGGTGAAGAAGCCGTCCTTGAAGCCCAGATCACAGCTCTGGCCGAGAAGAGCAAGGCCGAGCTGCTGCTCGATGGCTGGCCAGCAGCCACTGGAGAAAGCACACAGTCCCGGGACACCTACCGCTTTGTCCTCGACAGTGACCCGTACAGGTATAGACCGGGGACGCACCGAGTCACTGTACGCGCCGAGGATGTCCAGGGACGGAAGGTAGAGGACTCTCGCACCATCGTGTTCGCGGCCTATCCTGGATCGACCCCTACGGCTGAGCCGGCCCCAAAGCCCGCGCCGTCCCCCGCCCGCCGGCCAGGATGGCTGGGGAACACGCTTGTCACTGCCACCCTAGTTGTGTCAGCCACCGCTGCCATCGCGCTGACAGCGCTCATCGTGCGCATCCAGAGGAGGCGCCGCCAGGTCGCCCTTCCCCTAGAGATCCACAACCTCGGCAACGTCCGCAGCCGCTTCGAACTGCGAGCGGATGAGCCTGAGGGTGGTCTGCGCTTCGGATGGCTGCTGGACGGCGAGGAGCTTGTGCAGCGGCAGGTGACTGCAAGCCTGGGTCGGAGCGTCCAGGCAGACCCCAGGCCGGAGGCCGAGCCGCCCCCTCCCGCGCGGCCTTTGCGTGAACGAGTACAAGCTGGGAGGGCGATCAGTGGGGTCTCGAGCTTCACTGGCACAATCGCCGATCTCCTGAGTGCTGTCAGCTCCATGCTGCCATCGTCAGTTGGCGCGCCACTCCGTCGGGCAAGCAGCCAACTCCGCCGCGGGAGAGCCAAGGCTAGCCGCCTGACCCAGACCTCCTCCAGGGCTTCGCGGGCGCTTTCTGGCGCACGACGATCTCGCACGCGGGCCACAGGTCGTCCCAAGACCAAAGGTCAGAACCGGCAGTCGCAGGCCCCGCCGGTTCTCTATGCGTGGAGCCAGACCCCTTTTGTCGAGCCTGGAGAGGTCTTGACAGTCGATCTGCGCGTCGACCCGGTCAGGCCCTATCGCACCCAGCAGTATGCGTTCAAGGTGATCTCCAAGTCGATCGAGCTGGAGGATACTCCGCTGATCAGCGAAGACAGGAGCCTGCAGACCGTCAGAGTCCCGTGGTTCCGGCGGTTCCTGCCATATGCACTCCTCTATCTGTTTGCCATAGCGGCTTCGTTTGCCGTCTACTGGCTGGTGTACACAGGGGTCTTGGGTTAGAATGCAGGGAGAGCACACGATGACAGACCAGGCTCAACTGGAGATCATCAGCCCAAGCGGAGAGATCAGATTCCACGAACTCGATCCAGCCAAGGGCGTCACCAACATCGGGCGGCACCCCGACAACGACGTCGTCATTGATAGTCCCGACGTGGCGCCCTTTCACGCCCTGCTCGACCACCGGCAGAGACCTTTCCACATCACACTTCTCAGTGCAGAGGGAGAGACGACCCTTGAGGACAGGCTGCTCGCCCCAAACGCACCGGTAGAGATTCACGACTGGGACACCATCCAGGTGAATGGATACGCGCTCATTCTGCTCGATGGTGGGAGAGACGCGCTGAGCGCGCCACCCGTTCCTGGAGTGTCCGTCCCGTCCTCGGGGTCCTCGGGGTCCGCGGAGCCTGGGGCAAGTCCGGGTGCACCGGCACCAGTGCCTGAGCCAGCCGTATCGCCCGGGCCGATCGGGCTGCCCGCGCTTCCTCCCGACCAACGAGACCGGGACGGGTTTGTGGTTGCCGAGCTATCCAGTCGTGAATGGGTCATCGACGCCGGACAGACCGCTGCCTGCCAGGTGACTGTGGTGAACGGCGGCACCCTCGTGGCCCGATTCGAGGTAACGGTCGATGGGCTGGACCCAAGCTGGGTGACCGTGTCCCCTCCACAGACAAACCTCAACGAGGGAGAAGAGCAGAACGTTGGCCTGTACATCGCTCCCCCTCGGCATCCAACCAGCCTCGCCGGGACGCACTATCTGGCCATTGTCGTCGCGTCGCGCGAATATCCAGGCCATGTTTACCGGTTGGGTGCCACGCTGACCATCAATCCGTACTATGAGTTCAGCGTGGGTGAGCCATCACCCAAGCAGCAGACAGTGGGCTGGGTCAAGCGCGCCGGAGAGCTGAACGTACCTATCGCCAACCGGGGCAACAGCGAAGCTGCGTTTCGCCTGGAAGCGGAGGATGACGAACGCGCCTGTCGTTTCGAGTTTCAAGTGCCAGGTGAGGAAGCGACCCTGGTTCGGCAGGCAGAGATCCGCCAGCCTCCCGGTCAAGCCGCTTCTGTACCCGTGCTCGTCACACCACCCCGCCGCTTCATCGCTCTCCGCAGGCGCACCTATTCGTTCACAGTCACCACCGCTCTAGTGGGCAGCGACCAGATGCCCCGTTCGGTGATGGGCCGACTCAGGAGTGCCCCATTTGTCGGCCCATGGCTGATCTTGCTCATCGCCCTCTGTTTGCTGGCTTTGCTCGGATTCCTATTCAGGCCAAACAGAACGCCGGCGCTGAAGGCCGACACCTTGACGATCCGAGAGCCAGGCGGCGCGGTGACCCTATCCTACAACGCTTCACGGTTCGATCTGCGAAACAGGAACCTGTTCAGCCGGCTGAATGCGCTGTTTCTGGACCTGGCTCTGGAGCGCCAGATCGGAGAAGGGAGCTGGCAGCCACTCAGGTCCGCCGAGCTTCAGGTCCCGATCGGAGAGACAGTCGAGGTCCCCAGTGTGACCAGCAAGTACCGGCTGACGGCCAACTCGTGGATCTCCCGGATCGTTTCCGCCTTTGAAGGCGTCTCCGAGCCTGTAGAGGTGGTCGTCCCGTCGGTGTCACCACAGATCGTAACGCTGAATGCAGCCCCCAATCCTGCCTTTGTCGGCGAAGTCGTTACCCTCTACTGGGAAACGGTCTATGCCGAGAGCGTGGTGCTCCAGCGTGGCGAGGTGCAGGAGACGATCAAAGAGGACGAACTGGGTACGGGGCAGCGGACCGTTACCTTGGACAGAGACACAACCTTCGTCCTCATCGCCAGCAACAGCTCTGGGGCACGTCCAGTACAGGATAGCGAAGAGGTCAAGATCCTCTACCCTACCCCGGCAGTTCGCCGTTTCGATGTTGCCCCGGAGACCATCGTCCAGGGGCAGAATGTAGAGATCAACTGGGAAGTAGAAAACGCCGACACGGTCGACATCACCAACCTGGGCGCCGGCTATCCAGTCAGGGGGAATGAGATCCGCCAACCCCTCAACGACACGATCTACAGCCTGCGAGCTCTCAAGGTACGTCCCGACAATACCACTGTCGCCAGCGATGTATATACCCGATCAGTTCGCGTTTCCACGCCGACGCCTACTCCGACACTGACGCCTACTCCGACACTGACACCTACTCCCACCCCAACTCCCACGCCGGCACCCCCTGTGATCCAGGTATTCGAGGCCTCGCCAAAGACAGTGGTCGCCGGTGACAAGGAGAAGGTCGAGTTGCGGTGGGTGATCGCCGGCCCCATCACCAACATCGAGATCTCTGCTCCTGACTTTCAGCGTTCCGGACTCCCGAAAGACGATAACATGGAAGTGACAGTCGACGAGACAACGCTGTTCATCTTGACGGCCTACAACGGCGAGATCATCAGCAGTGCCTCGCTCGAGATCACCGCCGAAGAGCCAACACCTCTGCCCCCGCCCACCCCGACCCCTGTTCCGCCGCCCCTGATCGAGTACTTTAAGGCGGAGGAGGGGACAACGGTCGTTTTCCGCGAAGAGCAAAAGACCGAGGCCGGGCCGACGTACGTCTATGCCGTCGAGGGAGGTTCCGAAGTGAAGCTGATCTGGAGCGTGGCAGCGAATGTGGAAAAGGTCACGCTATTGGGGTACGGGCCGCAGACCTTCCAGGGCGAAAAGGTCTTGACAGGTGCAGAGAACACCCAGAACAAGACCTACCAGCTCACAGCCGAGAACCAGTTCGTGCCTCCTGTCTATGCCTTTGTGCGCCTTGAGGTCTATCCCCCAGATCCGCCTCTGCCGCCTTACGATGTCGAGGGACAGGTCCACAGCGGAGTGGGGATCACCATCTCGTGGGCCTATGACGAAAGCCGACTGGACGAGATCACCGGATTCCGGGTGTACCAGGCTCAACTGCCAGACAGCGATTTCTCGCGCATTGGCCCGCTGGTGATCCCAGCATCCACCGAGTCCGACTTTTACTCATCTGAAGAGCTGAGGTTCTTCCTGCTCGACACCATCAAGGCGCCCAAGACAGTCTGTGATCGAGCGTACTATGTCGTGGCTCTCTACTGGGACATCATCGAAAAGGAGGAAAAGGAGACTGATGCCAGCACTACAAGCTGGTACAGCGCCCCCTGCTCTCCTTAAGCCAGGAAAGACAAGGATAGCTCCTATGTCTGACGGAACACCGCTACAAGGGAAACCTTCTTGGCGAAAAACGGCTCTCAGGACGCTGACCGTCGTGATCACTGCTCTTGGCATGACGGTCCTGATGCTCAGCTTGCTGGCAGCGTCTGCTGGATCCGCTCGAGCGCAATACACGAGTGAGCAGCCCCAGGTCGAGATGGATCAGACATCGGGTCGTGGAGTTCCAGACCTGGCGGTACCCCCGATTGCGCCCCAGGAAGCGATCACTGCCGTCCTGCCGGCGTGGGTCGCCGAGCGAGCGGGGGAGGGCATCCGAGTGTTGGCTGGCGCCGAACTAGAGATCCATCTGACTGCTCCCGAGTTCGTGTACAACGGCGACCACCTTGCATACACGCTGACCCTCATCAACAATAGCACGGGCTATACCGCAACGAACATCCAGATGTGGGATGAGCTGCCTGCCAGCCCGCGGGGACAGATACAGATGGACCAAGTGCACTGCCTGTTCGGGGCCTGCGAGCTGGTTGTGGAATGGGAGACCATCACCACCCCGTTAGGCACTCCGCTGCAGGTAACAGTGGTCACCGAGGTCAAGTGGGATATCCCCGGTCCTCCCCTGGGTCCAGGTCAGAGCATATCGCGCACGTTCTCGGGCCGGGTCATCGGCCAGGCGGACGATACCCTCCTCACGAACAAGGTCTACGCGTTCTATGAAAGAGAGCAAGAGTCCGACACCCTCAGATTCAGCGAGAGCAACGAGACCGCGACCATCGCGCGTGTGCGCGTCGAGTCTCTCGGCAGGGCGAGCCTGTCAGATGTGCCCACCTGGCTCTCGTCGGACCACGGAGGGACCCTCAGCCTCGACTGGGGTGATTTCGACCGCGATGGGGACTTGGATCTGGCCCTGGGGTCCACTGCTGGCACTACCGTCTATGAGAATGTAGAGGGCCGGCTGGAGTGGTTCTGGGATGTGCCACGCTACACGCTTGGCGTGCGGTGGGGAGACGTTGCACCTGCTGTGGTGGGGCTGGAGTTGATCGCTGTTGGGGAAAGCATCGACAACAGCGCCGTGCAAGCGGGCACAAACTATGTCTACCGCCTTGCAGACAACGGCGCCGGGTTCCAGGAACACGGGTCCTTTGCATCGGACTTTCAGCTCCTCCGAGTGGAAGCCGCTGACCTGATCTCTGACGCCGATCACTACATCGACCTCGTTGCCAGCACCAACGCGATCAGCACGCCGTGTGCGGTCCTGCTGTATGAGAACACCGGCGGATCGGGCCACTTTGGCGATCCGCCCCAGTGCGTCAGCAAGGTGGCGACCGCCAACATCGCCCCCGGTGACTATAACAACGACGACCTGCTCGATCTGGCCGTGGGCCTCTTCCCCAATCAGATCTGGCTGGCGATCAATGACGGCACTACGCTGAGCGTCACGAAAAGCCACGCAGTGATCGACCCTTCCACTTCCTTTCTGCCCTATGACTTTGCCTGGGGCGACTATGACGGCGATGGCTGGCTTGACCTGGCAGCCGCCTTCCCCTTGGGCAACAAGGCATGTGTCTACCGCAACCTGCACGGGGCCGGGTTCCAGCGGGATGACGTGGAGCTGGCCACCGGGCAATTCTATACCCCACTGTCCGTCGAGTGGGCCGACCTGAATGGCGATGCTCTCCTGGATCTGGCTGTGGCCGATGCCCCTCCCAAGATCTACTTTAACACTGGGGACAAAAGCCATCCCTTGTCCCCCACAGTGCAGACATCGCTGCTCGAGAACGTCGTTGACGGGCAGATATGGGCCCTGGCGACGGCTGACCCCGACCAAGACGGCGACCTCGACCTGACCCTTGGCGACCGAGATGGTGCCAGCCTGTTGTTCACCGTCTTTGCCCCGCTGCTCAAGACGACCATCGACCCTGTCGGCGATGCGCGACAGGCACGCAGCATTGCCTGGGGCGATGTAGACGGAAACGGCTACCTCGACCTGCTGTTCGGGGCGTCCACAGGGGCCCAGAGCCGGTATTCCTGGCTCACCTACAACCAGGACGCAGAGTTCGGAGGTGAGCAGAAGTCCCGCGAGCCCAGCCCGGCCGCGCGAGTGGCCTTCGGAGATGTGAACGGCGACAACAGCCTGGACATTGCCCTGGGCACCCTCTCCAGCATCCAGGTCTACCTGGGGCATCGCTTCTCGTCCGAACGGCTCTGGAGCGTTCCGTCCTCGTCCGCCGTCCAGAGCCTGGCGTGGGGCGATGCAGAAGGCGACGGTGATCTCGATCTGCTCGTCGGCACCAACGGCCACGACCTGCTCTACCTCAATGCCCACAACTATGATCAAGGGGAGCTGCTGTCAGAGTCACCACACTGGACATCTGTCGAAGCGGAAGACACGCGGAGCGTCGCCTGGGGTGACTATGACGGAGATGGGTACACGGACTTTGCGGTCGGCATCTATGGCGGGGCGAACAGGATCTATCACAACGACGGGGCCTACAGCTTTACCCCGATCCGGCTTTCCCCGTACCTATCCGCCACCACCAGCGTGGCCTGGGCAGACTATGACGGAGACGGAGACCTGGACCTGGCTGTCGGCAACTACGCCCAGCCCAATATGGTCTACGAGAACATCGATGGCACCTTTGGCATCACCGATGCCTGGCAATCGAAAGAAACAAGCCGCACAGTCAGTTTGGCATGGGGAGATTGGGACAACGATGGCGATCCGGACCTGGCCGTAGGCAACGACGGAGAACCGGATCAGGTGTACGCGAACCGCAGGAGTTCTTCCGGCCCGCCCGAAATGACCTGGCTTTGGGCCTCAGCGGAAGCCTATGAGACCACGGCCGTGGCCTGGGGTGACCGCGATCGAGATGGTGACCTCGACCTGGCGATCAGTCAAGCCGGTATCGGCGGTCGCAACGGCGTCTACGCCAATACCTATGTGATGCCCTCTCACCTGCCTGGCATCTTTACGCCCACGATGCCCCTGCCGAACAACCCCTCCTATCTTGTCATCACCCGCCCGGGCGAGACCCCTGCCGCCTACTACCATTCCTCAGCCGAACTTCTGGCTGGTCCAGTTGTGACCATCCAATACCGGCTGCACGACCCTGATGGTACTCGCAAGGTCGCAGCTAGTGACAGCGATGGAGATCAGGTCGTCACGACCACGTACGAGTATTCCCTGGATGGGGGAGGAACGTGGCGACCGGCTACCTTCGCTGCCGCCGACCCGTACACCGTTCCCCAGTCGCCCCCTTACACCTCAACGACAAAGCGACTGGGACAGGAGAGATACTTCCAGTGGGACGTGGTAGAGGACGAGGCCATCAGCGATAGCGCACTCTTTCGCATCACCGTTGGTCAGCTAGATCAGGGGGGGTCAACGCGACGAGCCTCAGCCAGTGCCGTTAGCCCCCCCTTCCGGGTCCGGGCCACGACCTGCGTGTGGCCGGAAGGTCCCTCTATCCGCTATACCTGGCCCCCGCCTAAACCAGGCGATCCGGACCGACCAGAGCCGACAAAGCCCGTGCGCTTCGAGGGAGCAGTGTGGAAAGGCGAGGGAGTGCTCACCTTTGGCTGGGACTTTGGCGACGGTGAGGTTGGGCAGGGTCAGGTCATGCAACACGCCTACGATCAGTCGGGCGTCTATGACATTGTGATGACGGTCACCTCGATCCCCTGTCCCGTAGCCCGCACCGTGACGGCGACCGCTCGCATCACCATCGGCACCGGCGTGCCCAGCATCTACCTGCCTCTGATTCTCAAGTCGTCGGCTTCCGCCGCTACGCACGGCGCAGACTTGGCGGCCTCAGCCCAAGGAGCAGAGCGGAGTGGGGCGGCGCCAGCTCTCTGGCCCTTCCCCTCTGCCGCCCGCGCCAGTGCGACCCTGGCACCCCTTCCCAAGGCAGGTGGCGAGGTCAGACCGGCGAGCAATGCCCTTGGCGAGGGATCGATCTCTGGCTCTGAGCAACGTCTCGGCACGGAAGCCGTTCGAGCGGAGCAGAACCGCCGGCCGAGGTCTACCTTCACCAGGCTGGCGACGGACCAACTGGTGCTCGAGCGTCCGCCGGTGCTGACCCAGCCCGGGCGGGCCCTTGCCGCCGAGATCCCCAGCACGGTCCAGAATGTGTTCGCAGTCACTCTCGACAAACCAGGGATCCACAGCGAGCCGACGATCGACGGGGAGGGCGACCGGATCGCCTTCTGGTCCACCGGCGACCTGGGAGCAACGAGAGCCAGCTACCAGTACGCCAACATCCCCCCAATCTTGCTCGTGGACGACGGGGACTCTTACTCCCCAGGCCGGCAGTACTATGGCGAGGCGCTGGGGGCACTTGGGTACTCGTATGAAGTGTGGCGTACGCGCCAGGCGGGCAGAGAGCCCGATGCGGCCAAGCTCAAGACACACCACACGGTCATTTGGTTTACCGGCGACGATTGGAACGCAGGCCCTGACCCGGCTGGGCAAGCCGCGCTCCAGTCCTTCCTGGACGAAGGCGCCGGGAAGTGCCTGTTCATGAGCAGCCAGGACCTGTACTGGAACCGACCGGGATCCCCGCCCATGTCCGTCCTCACCGATCAGTACTTTGGTGCGCACCTCGTTCAGAGCAACTGGGTCCAGAGCCTGGCAACCAACGTCGGGTGCAGATGGGGGGTCCAGTGCTCGTTGACGGGGTGCTGGTGGGAGTACAACTGTGGCCTGGACATCGATCAGGTCAGGGGGGTCGTGCCCCCATCCGGCCTGAGCGTCGGACGCCCCATTGACAGTCGGAGCGACTGGATCGTCCCCTCGAGAGCGCAGACTGGTATCGCCCTCGAAGAGTTCGTGTCGCTATCCACCTGGTTTGGCCCTGTTGCGGGCGCGCGCGAGGTCGCCCTTTACCGGAACCCCGGCGGGTACAAGACCACTCTCTGGGCCTTTCCTTTTGAGGGGATCAGCGATCCCGGCCAGAGAAGAGAGGCCATGAGGTGGGCGGTGGAGACCTACTGCCAGCCACGGCAGCGTGTCCCAACGGTGGTGGTCAACGAAGTCCTCTTCAGTGATGGGCTCAGCCCAGCGGAGGTAGAGCTCTACAACTACGGCGCTTCCGAGGTGACCATCGGCTCCCCGTGGCGCCTGAGGATCAAGAACGCCGGTGGAGCGCCGTATGATCACAGCTTCCTGCTCCCCATCACGCTCAAGCCGGGATCGTACGGCACCATCCCACTGGACGGCGCATTTGCCCTCGGGAGCGGCGGGGGTTCCGTATCGCTGACCGACGACTGGACACGCGGCGTGGACTTTGTCCACTGGGGCAGCTCCACTGAGGAGCCTCCCAATGGGACCACCTGGTCCGGTGGCTCAGCAAACCTCGCGTCCTTTGTCGCTGGCGAGACCTTGCAGCGTGGCGACGACACAAACCAGGCAGAGGACTGGTGTGCAGGGATCCCAACGCTTGGGGCAAAGAACTGGGGATGTGACGAATCCACCAACCCAGACGGCAACATCGAGATTTTCCTGGCCGATCTGAGCGCGATCACCGCGTTCACGACAACGGATACCCCCTCCTTTATCCAAGCCAGCTTCTCGGAGGGCAGCATCCTGGCAGGGTTCAGCTTGGGCCCATCCATCAACGACGACGGCACTCGCGTTGCCTTCTTCTCGGACCGAGAGCTCGACGCGGAGATGGAGAACCGCGAGTCCAACTTTGAGATCTTTGTCTATGACACGTCGGGTAGTATCCGCCCGGTCACACAGCTCACCGACACGGCTGGGTGCGTGAATCTGTATCCCTCTATGGACGCCGCCGGCGATCACATCGCCTACGTTTCCACGTGTGACCCTGATGGCAACCAGGAGATATTCGTCGCCCAGATCAGCCCCACCCTGCACATCACCCAGGTCACCCACACTCCGAGCGGGGTGAGCAACGACCAGCCCGAGATCAGCGCCGACGGCACCCACGTGGTCTATGTTTCGAACTCGGACCCGAGCGGCACCAAGAGGGACAACGCCGAGATCTATGTTGCGCAGATCAGTCCCACCCTGCGGATTACCCGGGTCACCTGCACCACCGTGGACAACAGACACCCCACGGCGGACGAGCATGGCCAGCTGATCGCCTTTGCACGCGATGGCCAGATCCACGTGGTCACCTCTGACCTCAGCGGTCACTGCGCAGCCCCCGAGACCAGGATTGGGATTGGAACTGGCACCAGAGACGAGCAGCCCTCGCTCAGCAGAGACGGGAAGCGCCTGGTTTACATCGGGGACAATACGATCCGCCTGGCGTTCATCAACTCGCCAGGGGCCTCCACGGCGATCGCAGCAACTGCAGACACAGATCGGCCGTCTCACGTTGCCATCAGCGGTGACGGCACGCGCGTCGTCTATGCCGCCGGGAACCAGATCTATCTGGTCAAGGTGAACGTCACCAACCTCTCGGTGGAAAAGTCGGCCAGTGTAGACCTTCCCAACCACGGCGATCTACTCATCTACACCGTGACGATCGCCAACAATGGACATGCCACCGCTACAGCAGTGGTCGTCACAGACACGTTCCCCTCTGCTCACGTCGATGTGATCGGACACGATCCGTCGATAGGCACCTACGATCCTGCCAGCGGTCGGTGGGAGGGCTTTGCGCTGAGCTCGGGTGAGAATGCCACCCTGGTCATCAGCGGACTCGTCACCGCAACCAGTGGCACGACGATCACCAACAGGATCGTGGACGCCACAACGACCACGCCCGACGAAGATCTCTCTGACAACTCGGCGAGCGTGACGGTGACGGTAAACATCACTCCGACGGCGGTGGATGACGAGCGAACCATCACCGAGGACAGCGGGCCTACTGCCATCTACGTCACAGCAGATGACAGGCCGCCTGAACCCAATGACTGGGTGCACCTTGTCGCTGTGGGCGATCCGGTCTCCGGCACGGAAATCATCGGTGCGGTCGGCATCAGCGGCACAACACACGTCGTGTACACGCCGGCCAACCGCTCAGAGACATACACGGTTATATT
>JADHXD010000097.1 GCA_016783145.1 Anaerolineae bacterium | reverse complement strand
AAAGAAGAGGTCGTGCAGGCTGTGGAGCAGGGGCGGTTTCACATCTGGTCCGTGTCCAGCATCGAGGAGGGGATCGAGATCCTGACTGGCGTCAAGGCGGGTCTCCTCCAGGCCGATGGCACCTTTGAGGAGGGAACGGTCAACGACCTGGCGAACAAGCGTCTGTGCGAGTTGGCCGGCGCGATGCGCAAATACGGCGGTGCGAGCCTGACATCGGAGCACGGGTAGATCCTGGTCAGTACAGGTGCTGGTCTGATATTGACAAAGGATATAAAAAGGATATAATAGAGGACAACGTACTCTTGCCTCTATGTTCTGTGCCGACGGGGTGCCGGATATGACAACCAAGGTGATGGTGTCCTTTCCTGATGAGTTTCTCGCCGAAGTCGATCGCGTTGCCACCGAGGAACACCGCAGCCGGAGTGAGCTGCTTCGAGAAGCGATGAGACTCTACATCCGCGTGCGGCAGGGCGTTGTTCCCCCTGGGGACCACCCTCGCGTGCGGGCGGCGGTTGCCCTCCAGGATGCATTGGCGCGGGCTGCGCCTGGCACCAAGGAGGACAGCGTGAAAGAGATTCGCCGCTGGCGGGAGACGCACTGATGCCGGCTGCTCTCCCCGCGCGGACGCCCGTGGTGCTGGATACATCGGTGATCATCAAGTGGTTTCGCCAGGGCGAGGTACTGGCGGACCGGGCATTGGTGTTGCGCGATGCCTACCTGGAGGGGCGCATTGCGGTGATCGTGCCGATGCTTGTCGCCTACGAGTTGGCCAACGTGCTCCGGTTCAAGACAGACCTGACCCTCGAGCAGGTGCGGTCTGCTGCTCAGAGCCTGTTCGACCTGAGCTGGGACTGGGCGGCGCCGTCGTCGATAGGGATGGGCCGGGCGGTCGAGATCGCCCGAGCTCACGGCGTTACGGTGTATGACGCTACGTTTGCTGCGCTGGCAGAGTCCGTACATACTGACCTGATCACGGCGGACGAGTGCTTGGTACGACAGTTGTCGTCGCTCTCCTTTGTGCACTACCTGGGTGACCTTTCGCGCGTGAGCGGGGGGTTTGGACGTTGAGCGACTACAAGCCGCTGGTCAGAAGCCTCGTAATGGAAGGTGAGGCTTTGATCCGGGCCACGTTCAGTGGGCGGCAGCGAGGGGCGGACTTGCCCTGGCGGAGGGTGATCCTTCGTCCTGTGATGGTCAGGCAGGTCCGGCACATCCAGTTTTCCTACCTGGACGAAAAGCAAGACACGACCAAGAACTATGCCGACGAGGCCGCGGCAAAGCTGGAAGAACTCCTGGACCTGCCCTTCCGGAACATCCACGTACAGACCACAGAGGGCGACCTCCAGGTGCAGTTCACGAAGAGGGGCAGGGCGATCGTGCACCAGCACGACGCTCCCGAGCGACGGGAGCTGCCCTCCTTGCAGCACGACCGGCGCAAGGAGCTGCCACTGCCGGCAGACCGGCCTGACCCGTTCCTGCAACAGATCGGGATCATGACGCAAGAGGGCACGGTCCGAGCCTCGATGCGCAGCAAGTACCAGCAGATCAACCGTTTCCTCGAACTGGTCATCGACACGGCCGAACTGGGCAGCGTTGATCATTCCCCGCTCCGCGTGGTAGACTGCGGATGCGGCAGCGCCTACCTGACCTTTGCTGTCTATCACTATCTCAACCACATCCTCGGCCTGCCGACCCGGGTGACGGGGATCGACGTGAACGAGGATCTGATCGCCAGGCGCTCGGGACAGAGCCGCGACCTGGGCTGGGATGGCCTGAGCTTCCAGGTGTCGCGGATCATTGACTACAAGCCGGACGTGGCCCCGGACATCGTGCTCGCCCTGCACGCCTGCGACACGGCGACCGACGAGGCGCTGGCCCAGGCCGTTCGCTGGGGGAGTGCACGGATCTACAGTGTTCCCTGCTGCCACCATCACCTTCAGCAGCAGATGAGCCGGCGCACCGCGCCGACGCCCCTTGCGCCGCTCCTCCGGCACGGCATCCTCAAGCAACGCCTGGGCGACCTTCTCACCGATACGCTGCGCGCGCTCGTGCTGCGCGCGCTGGGCTATCGAACGGACGTGATCGAATTCATCTCTACCGAGCACACGGACAAGAACCTGATGATCCGCGCGGTTCGTTCCGGCCGGCCCGGAAACCACCGGGCCGTGCGAGATACTCTCGAGGCCACACGAGAGTATCTCAACCTCGTCGAGGCCTGGCAGGTACGTCCCTATCTGGGACAGCTTCTGGGCAAAGAACTGTCGGATCTGATGGGCGAAGGTACCGATGCAGATTGAGATCCCGTATGGCAGTGGAGCGGTGGAGGTCGTGCTCCCTCGAGGGGTGGAGGTGGTTCGCCTTCTTGAGCCGCCTGCCGCCGAGAGCGCACAAGCGGAGGTCCGGCGAGCGATGGATGAGCCGATCGGCTCTCCTCCCCTGCATCAACTGGCGCGAGGGCGTTCGGATGCCGCGATCGTGATCAATGACCTTACCCGGCCCGCTCCCAGCGCTCTGATGCTCGAGGAGATCCTCAGGGATCTGAACGCAGCGGGCATCGGTGAAGATCGGGTGACCGTGGTCGTCGCGTGTGGCAACCATCGCCCCAACACCCCGGCCGAGATCCGGGAAATGGTGGGAGCCGAGCTGGCCTTGCGGCTGCGGATCGTCAACCACGACAGCCAGGATGGGGATCAGCTCACCTACCTGGGCGAGACCGAGGTCGGGCTTCCGGTGTGGGTGCACTCGGCGGTGGCGAGCGCGTCGCTGGTCGTTGTCACCGGGGTGATCGCGCCGCATCACGGTGCCGGGTTCAGCGGCGGACGCAAGAGCGCGGTCCCCGGCGTCGCCGGCCTGGAGACGATCAAGAGGCTGCACTCTTTCCCCATACTGCCCTACGGGCCGGCCATCGGGTGGATGGAGGGCAATCCGATGCACGAGGCGGCGGTGGCGGGTGCGCGTCTGCTGGGCGTCGACTTTTGCCTGAACGTCGTCGAAACCCCCCTGGGCAAGGTGTTCCGTGCCGTGGCGGGCGATGTGGAGAGGGCGCACGAGGCGGGCGTGAGGGCCTGTGAGGACACGTGGACCATCAAGGTCCCCCAGCGGTTCGACGTCGTCATCGTCTCGCCGGGCGGCTACCCTCGGGATATCGACCTGCACCAGTCGCAGAAGGCGATGTCGACGGCAGAGCTTGTGGTCAAAGAGGGGGGGATCATCGTGCTCATCGCCGAATGCGCGGATGGGATCGGCAAGTTCGCCTCCTGGCTCCTGGAGGCCGGCACGCCGCAGGAGGTCATCGAGCGCTTCAGGGGCGAGGGCTTTACCGGTGGGCAGTCGTTCAAGGCCTTCTACTGCGCGAGGGCGCTGGCTGAGCACCCGGTCCTCGTCGCCTCAAGGATAGAGGGCGGCGACCTGGAGCGGATGTTCTTCCGGCCTGCCCCCTCCCCACAGGCGGCGATCGATGAGGCGATGCGTCTCGCCGGGCCGGAGGCGAGCGTCCTGGTCCTTCCCCACGCCGTGCACTGCATTCCAACGGTTGTGCCAGATGGGAGATGATCTGGCCGCAGGGTATCTGGGGGATGTGCGGCTCCGGTACCGACGGCTCAAGACGCTTGCTGACGGGGCAGCCGAGCAGATCGATGACCAGGCGTTCCACGCCGCACTGGACCCGGAGGGCAACAGCGTGGCCCTGTTGATGAAGCATCTTGCCGGCAACATGCGCTGCCGGTGGCGCGACCTGTTCACGTCCGATGGTGAAAAGCCCGATCGGGACCGGGACCGCGAGTTCGAGCGTGAGCCGGCGGACACCCGGGCTGCGGTCCTCCAGGGGTGGGATGCCGGCTGGCGGTATCTGTTTGACGCCCTCGAGTCCGTGGGTCCTGAAGACCTGGCCCGCACGGTCCACATCCGCGGCCGTCCCTGCTCGGCGATGGAGGCCATCAACCGCCAGCTCGCGCACTATGCCTATCACGTGGGGCAGATCGTCTTTCTGGCCAAGCACTTCAGGGGGGACGATTGGCAGACCTTGAGCGTCCCGCGCGGCGGGTCCAGGCAGTTCAACGAATCCTTCCGTTCAGCCGCTGGAGCGACGTGAATGAAGGTGATGCTGCTTTTCCCGCCCCACTGGACGCCGACCATGCCTCACCTGGCGCTGCCGGCGCTCACCGCCTATCTGCGAGCGGGCGGCGTAGAGGTCATCCAACGCGATCTCAACCTGGAGGTCTTTGACCGGATTCTGACGCGCGCCCACCTGCAGCGCTCGCTTCAGCGCCTGCGCCGGATCGCTCGGCCGCCGGCCCGGCATCTTTCGCCTCCTCCCGAGATCGTCCAGTCGGCTCTTGAGGTGGGCCCTCAACTGGTGGGCCAGGTAGAAGCGGCCAAGGCGGTCATGCGGGGTGACGCGTTCTACGAAGGGCCAGCCAGCCTGCGTGCCTTCCAGGTCCTCGTCCAGAGCCTAGAGATCGCATCCCTTCCCTACTACCCGGCATCGCTGGAATTCGGTCGCTACGTCCCCGCCGCTCCGGTGGATGGCAGCGAAAGCCTGCTGCGGGCCGTGCGCGACCCGCAGCACAACGTGTTCATCGACCTCTACCGGCAGGGCGTCCTTCCCGAGATCAAGCGCGAACGGCCAGACATGGTCGCCATTTCCATATCCACGATGGATCAGATGCTGGCGGGGATGACGCTGGCTTACGAGATCAAGCGAGCAGGAATCCGCTGCCACGTCACCGTCGGCGGACCGCACATCTCGATGCTGCGCGAGCAGATCGCGCGTGCACCCAGGCTCTTCGATCTATTCGACAGTGCGGTCGCGTTCAGCGGGCAGGTCCCCCTCCTCCGCCTGGCGGAGGTCCTGGACGGAGCTGGCGACCTGTCCCAGGTACCGAACCTGATCTACCGGGACGGGGACGAGGTTCGCGTGAACGCGCCGAGCGCGCCGATCGAGATCGACGCGCTCCCCCTGCCTGACTACGATGGGCTTCCCTTGGACCGGTACCTGATTCCCAAGCTGGTGCTGCCCTTGCTGACCGCGCACGGCTGCTACTATGGCCAGTGCGCCTTCTGCAACCAGGGCTATGGTGGCTCGGAGCCGTTCAGCCAATTGAGCGCCGAGCATCTGGTCGAACAGATGATGGCTCTCCACGACCGGTACGGGGTGCGGCACATCTTTTTCGCCGACGAGGCGATCACGCCGCGCAACCTGAGAGAGATGTCCTCGCGGCTCGAGGCGCTGGGCAGTCCGCTGGAGTGGATCGGGTGCGCCCGCTTCGAGCGAGCTTTGACCACGGAGCTGCTCGAAAGCATGTACCGGGGGGGCTGCCGTATGCTCCTCTTTGGCCTGGAAGCCGCTTCGCAGCCGGTCATCGACCGCATTGGCAAGGGCACGCAGCTCGAGGAGGTCAGGCGGATCCTGCGCCAGAGCGCCAAGGCCGGGATCTGGAATCACATCTTTTTCTTCTTTGGCTTCCCGGGCGAGACGATTTCCGACGCGCAAGAGACGGTCAACCTGATCTATGGAGAGCAGCAGCACGTCCACTCAGCGGCACCGGGCACGTTCCTGCTGGAGCGGTACGCGCCCGCGCACCGGTTCCCGGAGCGCTACGGGATCAAGCGCGTCTCCCAGCCGCCAGAGAGCGACCTGGCGATCTATTTTGACTACCAGGTCGAGTCAGGGATGGACGAAGAGATGGCCGAGCTGGCCATGTCGCGTCTGCTGGACGTTCTCCCCACCAGGCCGTTCGGCCAGTACTATGTGCATGACACGTACCGCTTTCTCTACGCCAGCCATCTGCGGGAGCAGGGCAAGCCGCTGCCTCCGTGGCTGGTGCCGGAAGCGCAGGACGCGCGCTGAATCTGATCACTCGGGCTCATCACGGGTGAGCACGGCTTTGCTGGTGTCGAGGGCCTTCAGCTCCTGCTCCAGCAGGTAGTTGAGCAAGGTGCGCAGCCCGATCAGGGCCGCGAGCTGGAGAAGGTCGTTCCACTCGGGCGAGATCGCGCTCTTGAGGATGTCTGCCGCGACCAGGAATTCGAGTCCCATCACTAGGCTCTGACCCAGGCGAAGGCGCAGGTCGGTTGCCTTCACAGGACCCGACCGCAGGCACTGGCTCACGTAGAGGACCATGGTGCGCACGACACCCATCAAGATCACCAGCGCTCCGCAGGCCTCCACCACGGGCACCGCGTACAAGAGCATGTTGGTCAACCAGTCTGACATCGTGAAGCCTCCACTGCTTCCGGTGCGTGTACGCTAATCCCCCTGGAAGAAAACGCGATAGATGCGCCCCTCTCCGTCGTCGGAGACGTAGAGGCTCCCGTCTGCCCCAGTGAGCACGTCCACAGGGCGGCCCCAGACGCTGCCGTTCTCACTCAACCAGCCAGTGACAAAGTCCTGCGCCGGGCCGGGCGTACCGTCGTCGATAGCTATGCGCACGACCTTGTATCCCGTGGGCACGCTTCGGTTCCACGAGCCGTGAAAGGCGACGTACAGGTCGCCCCGGTATTCCTCGGGGAACTGGTCTCCCGTGTAAAAGGTCAGACCCAGCGGCGCCGAGTGTGCCTGCATCTCGACGGCGGGCACGGCCACACCGTCGCAGGAACCTGGACCCCCATAGTCCGGGTCTTCGATGCGCCCGGCGTGGCAGCGCGGCCAACCGGCGTCATCCCCCTGGCGCAGCACATAGACCGTCTCTGGAGGCAGGTCATCGCCCAGCCAGTCGCGCCCATTGGCCGTGGCCCACAGCTCGCCTGTGCCGGGCCGGAAGGTGATCCCGACTGCGTTGCGCAGCCCGGTGGCATAGACCTCTGCACCGCTGCCATCCGGGGCAAAGCGCAGGATGGCGGCGCGGCGGGCGTCTCGCTCGATGCACACGTTGCACGAGGAACCCACGGAGACGTACAATTCGGACCCATCGGGACTACAGGTCACCGTGCGCGTGCTGTGGCCCTCGCGACCGGGCAGTCCATCGATGACCGTCTCGCGCTCCCGATAGATACCCTCCCTGTCCGGTGCGCTGAATCGCAGCACGCGCGTCGTCTCTCCCACGTAGAGCGTCCCGTCCAGGTAAAAGGCGATGCTGCTTGGCGCGTCCAGCCCATCGGCGACGACCTCGATCCGATCGGCCACGCCGTCTCCATCGCGATCGGGCAGGCGCACGATGCGTCCCGCACCCCGCTCTGCGACGTAGATGTGTCCGTCGGGGCCGAGGGCCAGCATGCGCGGGCCGCGCAGCCCCTGGGCGAATACTGAGACACCAAAGCCGAGCGGCAGGCGCATCGCTCCCGGAGGGGGTACCACGCGAGTGACGCGCGCCGCAGGGGGCGGGGTAAGCGTCAAGGTCGGGGCCGGCTCTGTCGTCGCTGCCGCGGTCGAGGTGGCTGTGCTCGTCGGGCGGGTCGCTGTGGGTGTCGGGGTAGGCGTGTCCGTTGTCCCTGCGGCCGCCGTGGGCGTGGCCGTGCTCGTGGCGCGCGCGGCTTCCCTCGTGGGTGTCGTCGTGGTCGCTGTGCTTGTCGGGCGCGTGGGCGACGTGACCGGGGAGGGTGTCCGGCTCGGTAGAGGGGGAATGGTCGGCGTCGCGGTAGGTCGGCCTATCTCTGTCGGCGGCACGCGCTGCACGGCCCGGCAGCCGCTGGGCGCCAGGATGGTCAGCAGCGCCAGAGCGAGCGCGATGCGTCTTGCGGTCATGGAGGTCCTCTTCTCTCCTGCTGCCCACCGCCAATATGTCTGTGGAGCGGAGGATACCCCCCAACGGTATGGTTCCTCGTCCACCTGCAGAGCAGGCAAAGCCTGGATCAGTCAACCCCTCGCACGGGGTTGGGGTACCTGGGTGGCAGGACGTGATCCAGCAGCGGCGTGGTGTAGGGACGCTCTCGCGTCGCCTCTTCGAACTCCTCACGCGCCACCCTGAGGTGCTCCGGATCGGTGTACAGGTCCATCGCCGCCAGGGCCATGATCTTGGCGGCGTGCATCATCCCCTTGTGGCCGATAGACATCCCGCTCGTAGCCACCACCCCCCAACTGTGTCCCGCCGCGCCGGTGGCAAAGCAGGCCGTGCTCAGCATGCTCAGCGGGGTGATCCAGCTCACGTCGCCGACGTCGGTCGAGCCCGTGCCAATGTGGTCCTCGTTCCACGCGGGAAAGTTCTCGCCCAGCAGCGGCTGCCCTTCGAGCGCTCGCACGTGCTCTTTCATTTCCTGGGGCACGTGGAGGTCCTTGAACACGCCCCCGGCATTCTCTTCGGGGAATGCCTCGTTGATCGCGCGCGCATAGTCGGTCTCTGCGTCGGTGAACTCGATGGGCCCCACAACCTGCATGGCCTCGTATTGCAGGTCTGCCAGGTAGTGATTGCTCAGGACGTTGGAACACGCTCCGCGAAAGGTCTCTTTGACCGTCGTTTCGGTCATCAGCGTCGCGCCCTCGGCGATCTTGAGCACGCGCGCGGCGACCTGGTCCAGTTCTTCCCGCTCGGGGGCGCGCAGGAAATACCAGACCTCGGCGTGATCGGGCACGACGTTGGGCAGGTCCCCGCCGTCGGTGATCACATAGTGCATGCGCACCTTGCTCGTGACGTGCTCGCGCATATAGTTCACGCCCACGTTCATCAGCTCGACCGCGTCCAATGCGGAGCGGCCCAGGTGCGGCGAACCGCCGGCGTGCGCAGTCTTGCCGTGGAAGCGAAACACGAGGTCATAGACCCCCACGGCGCTGCCCTTGGAGGGGGCGTTCATCTTGCCCGGGTGGTAGTTGAGCGCGGCGTCCAGGTCGTCAAACGCGCCCGCGCGAGCCATAAAGGTCTTGCCGCTGATCTGCTCCTCCGCCGGGCAGCCATAGTAGCGCACCGTGCCCGGCCTGCCGGTGGCCTCCAGCCAGTGCCGGATCGCGACCGCGGGGGCCAGGCAGCCTGTGCCCAGCAGGTTGTGCCCGCACCCCTGGCCCGGGTCGCCCTCGACCAAGGGCTCCTGCGTGGGCTGGTTCTTTTGCGAGAGCCCGGCCAGGGCATCGTACTCGCCGATGAAACCGATGACCGGCCTGCCCTCTCCCCACTCGGCGACAAAGGCGGTGTTGATGCCGGCGATGTCCCAGGTAATGCGGAAACCCTCCGCTTCCAGGAAATCGGCCTGCAGCTTGGAGGCCCGGAACTCTTTCCAGGCCACCTCGGGGTGCGCCCAGATCTCGTCAGAGATGCGCGTGAAGCGGGGCGTGTTGCTCTCGAGCCAGCGGATCACGTCTTGCTTGGACTGCATCGACATCCTCCTCGGTAGATGACCCTGACACCGCCAAGACATCGAGGACGCCAAGGAACGATAGCTCTTGGCGTTCTCCGCGCATCGGCGGTGCTTGCCCAGTGAGACACGTCACTGCCAGGCCGCCGAGACACCGGGTACCGGCCCCTCTTGGCGCTCTCTGCGCCTTGGCGGCAGCCTCCCGCCCGTTGTTCATCGCATCAGGATGATACCATAGGTCGGGGCAAAGATCAATTCCGCCGTGGGCTGAAGCGGACCTGCATCCCCGGGCTCCCTCGGCCGGACGTGGTGACCCTCACAGACAAAGGACGGGTGGACGAGTTGACAACGGGTGACCTGTGCGCTAGAATCCCATTTGAGTGCGGTTCGAGAAAGGAGGACGGTAGAGGATGACCATTCGTGTAGCAGGAGCCCAGTTGCCGATTACGACCGACATCGCCGCGAACGTCGCAGCCATCGAGCGCGCGATCTTCTGGGCCGGGGATCAGGGGGCCGACCTCCTGCTGACGCCGGAGGGCTCACTCAGCGGCTACACCCCTGATTTCGACGCGCGGGTGGTGACAGAGGCTCTGCGCCAGGTGACAGCAAGGGCACGGGAGGCCCGGTTGGGCCTGGCCCTGGGGACGTGCGCCGTCGAACCGGACGATGGCCGATGCTACAACCAGGTGCGCTTCTATGACCGCGAGGGCGCGTACCTTGGCTTCCACAGCAAGACGCTTACCTGCGGCACCCTCACCGATCCGCCGCGCGGCGAGATCGAGCACTATGCCATCCGTCCGCTGCGCACCTTTCACCTGCAGGGGATCGAGGTCGGCGCGCTGATCTGCAATGACCTGTGGGCCAACCCCGGGTGCACGCCTGGGCCGGACCCACACCTGAGCCAGCAGCTTGCCAGAATGGGAGCACGCATCGTCTACCACGCCGTGAACGGCGGGCGAGACGGGGGAGAGTGGTCGGAGGTGGCCTGGCGCTACCACGAGGCCAACCTGCGCATGCGGGCGCGCGCGGGCCGCCTGTGGATCGTGACCGTGGATAGCTGCCACCCCATTGAGCTGCGCTGCTCGGCTCCGTCAGGGGTCGTGGACCCGTCGGGGAACTGGGTCTGTCAGGTGGAACCGCAGGGCGAGCGTTTCTACCTGTACGACATCGCGCTCGTCCCATAGAGGACCCCGAAACCGCCGTCCAGGGCGTGGTCAGCGCGTCTCTAGTCCTGGTCAGCGCGTCTCTAGTCCTGGTCGTACCCCACCCACCGCACAAAGTCCTCCAACTCGTCACGCGGCGACCGGTAGGCGTTGGCGGGAGAGTCGGGGTCGGGATAGCCCAATGCGACAACCGCGCCGATCTGTTCCTCGTCCGGGATCTCGAGAACCTGGCGGATGAGGTCCGAGTAGGACAGTGGGTAGCCGAGCCAGCAGGTCCCCAGGCCCAGGTCGTGCGCGGCGACGAGCATTGTGGTGACGAACTGGGGGATGTCGCCGCCGCGCCTGCCCGGATGGGAGACCACCACGACCACGGGTGCGTCGTACAGCCGGTAACTCCCAAGGACCACGAACTCCCACAGCGATTGGCCCAAGCTCTGGGCGATCCGGGTCAGGTCGGCCCGGAGCGCGACCATCCTGCGGCTCACGTCCGGAGGGCCGCCAGCTCCTGAGCCCGGTGTGTTGGGCTCCCGCTCGCGCGCTCTCTCGACGAGGCGTTTGGCCAGGGTCTTGCACCGCTCGCCGGTCACCACCGTGACGCGCCACTGCTGCCGGTTGACACCGCTCGGCGCCCACCGGCTGGCCTCCAGCACCTGGGCGATGATCTCCTTGGGTACCGGTTTGTCAAGGTAGGCTCGTATGCTCTTCCGGCCACGTATGGCCTCTAGCGTCTCCATCGGGTGCCTCTCCTTTGTCGAGAAACGTCACGCCCCGCCATCCCATTCGCTGTCCTCTCTGTCTGCGCTCCGCTTGCTCTCCAGGTACCACTGGACTCGTCGGTAGCTGACCTCTGCCTGCACCAGGCAGAATGTCACGATCGACACGCCGAGGACTGTGAACAGGGTCGCGATGGTCTGCAGATGCATCTCTTTTACCTTGTTGGCCCCGCCTGCCCCAGGCAGGCTCTTCGGGTTGATGTCCTGCGCTCATTCTACCACCGATCAAGCGAGCCTCCAAGCGGACGCCGGGCAGGACACTGCATCCCTTCCCGTGGTCAAGACCAGGACAGGAAAGTCGCATATTCCCTTGCATCCGGCCGTCGGATCGAGTACAATGAGGACACGTGGACGCCGCGTCAAGCCCCTGGCCTCAGGAGCGCACTGGATAGAGAGGTCCGCGAGATGAGCGCACGGGGATGGAAGCTCCGCTTTTCTACGATCTGGACGGGACAGGCATTCTCGCTGCTGGGCAGCGCGCTGGTGCGCTTTGCGCTCATCTGGTGGCTCACCGAGCAGACCGGCTCGGCAGCCGTGCTGGCCACGGCCAGCTTGATGGCTTCGCTCCCTCCCATCCTTCTCGGTCCGGTAGTCGGTACCCTTGTGGACCGCTGGCCTCGCCGTTGGATCATGGTCGTCGCCGACGGTGCCATTGCCCTCCTTACGGCGGTGCTGTCCTACCTCTACTGGCGCGGCGTCGTGGAGACCTGGCACATCTATGCCATCCTCTTTGCGCGGGCCATCGGCACGGCCTTCCACGATCCGGCGATGACGGCTTCCACCTCGCTGATGGTGCCCAGGAAGCACCTGGCACGCGTCGCCGGCATCGATCAGACGAGGCAGGCGGTCACCGAGATGGGGGGACCCGTGCTCGGGGCGCTCCTGGTGGCCCTGTTCCCTATACAGGGCGTCCTGGCGATCGACATCGTGACCGCTGTGCTGGCTATCGTGCCCCTGCTCGTGACCGACATCCCTCAGCCAGTCAGGGTTGACGGGCACGACGCGACCCGCAGCGGCGGCTGGCAGGCCGTTCTTCGGGAGACGGGAGACGGATTCGGGTATCTCTGGAACTGGCGCGGCCTGTTCATCATGCTCGTCACCATCGCCCTGGTCCCGTTCGTGAACTCGCCTGCCTGGGCACTCATCCCTTTGCTGGTCAGAGACTACTTTGGGGGCGGGCCTGCCGAATGGAGCTGGTTCAGCGTCGCCCGCCAGGCCGGGATCCTGGTCGGGGGGGTCCTGATGACCACCTGGGGCGGGTTCCGGCGGAAGATGGTGACGATGGTCGGCGGGTTGGCGATCCTCGGGGTCGTCAACCTGGTACGGGGAGTGGTGCCGGCCAATGCCTACTGGCTCTTTCTCGTCGCTGCGTTCGTCAGCGGGACGCCTGCGGCGATGTTTTTCGCCACCTTGAAGGCGCTGCTCCAGTCCACAGTGCCGCCAGAGATGCAGGGACGCGTCTTTGCCACGCAGAACAGCCTCTTCTGGGCCATGAGACCGTTGGGGATGGCCATCCTGGGCCCTCTAGCCGACGTGATCGGCATACGGACGCTCTTTTTCCTGTCGGGGATCGTTTTTCTCCTGGTGGCGCTCACCTGGTCGCTGACCCCGAGCGTGCGGAACATCGAGCGCCTGCCGCCCGGCGGAGGCGTCCCGGTGGCAGGGGAGGGAGTCTAGGGGGCGGTGAGATGGGAGCGTGAGCCACCCTTGACCTCGCTGACTCGTTCCGATGGTTCCCCGTCGGAACGACACAGCCCAGCGTGCTGTCCTGTCCCCACTGTAGATCCCAAAAGGAGGAGGACGTGGTGAAAGCGAACGAGATCGAACGGGTCTGCGTCGTGGGCGCGGGATTCATGGGCGCGCAGATCGGGCTCCAGTGCGCCGCATATGGCTATCCCGTACGGATGGTCGACACCGCGCCCGAGGCGCTGAGTCGGGCCAGGGAGGACCAGTCCCTGGAACTGGACCGGCGCGTGGACGCAGGGCAGATCATCACCGCCGAGCGAGAGGCGATCCGTGGCCGGATTCGCTTCACGGCGAGCTTGCAGGAGGGTGCTGCCGACGCCGACCTGGTGATCGAAGCCGTGCCCGAGCGGCTGGAACTCAAGCGAGCCGTCTTTGCCCGGTTGGACCAGCTCTGCCCCACGCGCACGATCCTGGCGACCAACAGCTCCTCAATCCGCATCTCCCTGATCGAGGACGCCACCGGCCGGCCCGACCGCGTTCTCAACCTGCACTTCTATGCGCGCGTGTGGGAGCGCCCGATGGTCGAGCTGATGCGCGGCATGGCGACGTCCGAGGATACGATCCAGCGAGCCCGCCGGTTCGCGCGGTCCATCGGCATGGTCCCGCTGATCGTCCGCCGCGAGAGCACAGGGTTCATCTATAACCGGATCTGGCGGGCGATCAAAAAGGAGTGCCTGCGCGTCATTGCCGAGGGCGTAGCCACGCACGAGGACGTGGACCGTGCGTGGATGATCGCGAACGGAGCGCCGATGGGTCCGTGCGGCTACATGGACCTGATCGGGCTGGACGTCGTGCGTGACATCGAGCAGGTCTACTATGGCGAGTCGGGAGACCCGTCCGATGGCCCACCGCAGTTTCTTCTGGACAAGATCGCCCGGGGCGAACTGGGCGTCAAGACGGGGGCCGGCTTTTACACCTACCCCGACCCGGCGTTCGAGGATCCCGCCTGGCTCAAGGGAAGCGATGGCTGAGCATCGCTGCGCTCGGGTAGACGTTGCACGGGTTACGATGGTAGTTGGCCTGGGCGGGAGCGGCAAGTACGGCACGCCTGCAGAGGTCTGGCGCGTGTGGCAGTCCACCGAAGAGCTGATTGACCATGCTCACGCTTGCTGCCTCTTTCGCGAGCTGACGCCCGAGGAACGCGGGCAGTTCGGGCTGCCGGAGCGGTAGGTGGTGCATCGCGGTTGGGCGTCTCACTCTGGCGGTCTTGATGGCACTGCCACCAAGTCTTTGGCTTAGGCAGAGACCGTCAGAGCCAGAGGACAGGTGTGACAGGGGCCTCAGTTTCTGCGGCAGCCAGAAATTCCTTTCTGCCCACGGGCGATAGAGGCCTCCCTCGTGGTTGCCCACAAGGCAGCATCCTGCATCCAGGGGGTCGGGAGAGACGGGACGTCGAGCCTCCTTGGCCGCTAGCCAGCTTGATGGGTGGTGTCTCGTTGCTCTCTTACTCGAGCTGGGGTATAATGTCTTCGTCTTCGTTCGTCGTTTGGCACAGGGCAAACGGCGAGAGGCTCAGGAGGTGCGGAAGTGAGCGACGCGGTGATTGCCCAAATCGTCCGACAGACAGCCAGCCTGCCCGGCAACCTGCAGCAGCAGGTGCTAGATTACGTCAACGAACTGAAAGCCTCTGTACAGCGTGGTGTTCCAGGAGAAAAGCTGCTGCGGTTTGTCGGTACCATTCCAGCGGACGGCCTGCAGTTGATGCGGCAGGCCATTGATGACGACTGCGAACAAGTAGACTGGCATGAGGGGTAGATACCTGTTTCTCAGGAGTTTGCTCTCTGGCTCCGACGGTCCCCGTCGGAGCCAGAGCAGAGTTCAAGGCGGAGGGCTCAGACGTGAAGATCACAGACCTGAAATGCACCGTACTGGGACGTAACCCCGTCGTTCGCATCACGACCGACGAAGGGATCAGCGGGCTTGGCGAGGTGGAGGCCAGCAAGTCCTACCTCAAGCCTCACATCCTGTTCTACAAGGACTTTATCATCGGCGAGGACCCCACGGACGTCGAGCGGGTGATGCTAAAGATCCGCAGGCTGGGCAGTTTCAAGCCCTGGGGAAGCGCGGTCAGCGCGATCGAAATGGCCCTGTGGGACATCGCGGGCAAGGCCGCAGGAGTGCCGGTCTACAAGCTGCTCGGCGGCAAGGTGCGCGACCGGGTCCGGGTCTATAACGGTGCCGTTCGCTTCCCGATGACTGGCTACTTGCCAGAGGACTATGCCGAGAACACGGCCAAGATGAAGGCCTCGCCGGAGAATTTCTCGATCATCAAGCAGGGGATTGGGTTCCACAGCCAGATGCTCAACCGAGTGCCCGGTCTGACCTACGGCGACCTGCGCGGGGGTGGCCTTCGCCCCAACCGCGCCCCGCTGACCGAGCGCGGCCTGAAGCACATCATCGCCTGCGTCGAGGCCATGAAGGAGGTACTGGGCGACGAGGTCGGCCTGGCCCTGGACTGCGGGCCGGGGTGGATGGTTCCCGATGCGATCCGGCTGGCCAAAGCCCTGGAGCCATTGAACGTGATGTGGCTGGAGGACATGATCACCGGGGACTATACGCCCTACGTCATGGCGGACGTCTACCGGGAGGTGACGCAGAGCACATCGACCCCTATCCACACCGGCGAGCAGATCTATCTGCGGCAGAACTTTCGCGAGCTGATCGAAGGGCACGCCGTCAACGTCATTGGCCCGGACCCCTGCGACATCGGGGGCATCGCCGAGCTGAAATGGGTCGCCGAGTACGCGGACCTGCACGGCATCCTCATGGCCCCACACGGCACGGGCGATGGACTGATCGGCCTGGCGGCTCTGGTCCAGGTCGCAGCAACGCTTCCCCCGAACTACATCGCCTTCGAGTACCCGGTGGGCGCGCCCGAGTGGTGGTACGACATCGTCACCGGGCTTCCAGATCCCATCGTCGTGGACAGCTTTGTCGAGGTCTGGGACAGACCGGGTATGGGTGTGGAGCTCGACGAGGATGCGACCGGGCCATACCTGCCCGAGGGCGACGAGGACTTTTTCGACTAGCCGGGGAGGGACATCCTTGTCTTTCGATCTGACGTGTGTTACAGTGAGAGTAGGTTGAGCGATGCGTTCGTAGACTGAGGAGCAGGCTCGATGGGTGAGTGACAGCCGACCTCCACCTCGGTGCCTGGCGCGCCTGGGCCGACCGCCACGTCTACCTCCACGCTGGCCCCCGGCGCGCCCACGCCGACGGACACGCCGACCGCTACCTCGACTGCCACGCTGGCGCTCGGCGCGCCCACGCCGACGGATACGCCGACCGCTACCTCGACTGCCACGCTGGCGCTCGGCGCGCCCACGCCGACGGATACGCCGACCGCCACGTCCAGCCCGCCAGCCTCGGGCGCAACCACGCCCAGCCCGACACCGACCTCCACCCTGAGTCCGACTCCTACCGCGACGACGGTGCGGCCCGGACCAACGCCTACAACAGGCGGCGTCGGCATCGGGACCGTCGCCCTCTTTACGGACAATTCGTTCGTCGCATCGGACTGGTCTGCGACCAAGATCACCGACGACCAGGGCAGTGGGGCCTTTGCGGTCAGCCAGCCGGCCGCAGGCGGGAACCCGACCTCGTACAGGCATCTCCGTCACGATTGGAGCGGCCCGGGAAGCATTCTGACCGTCCATCTCCACAACGGCGCCGTGTACAACCCGGCGGAGAAGGGGGCGATCCTGACCGTTAACGTCTCCTTTGACCTGCGGCTGTTCGAGGGAGGGTCCTCGAACGCCGTCAACTACCTGCCTCTGCTCGTCCAGAACGGCACGTACTACCGGGTGCCGCGTCTCAGCAGTGCGGTGGACAACAACTGGGAGACGTTCTCCTACGAGAACCTCGCTGCCTCGGACTGGGTGCGGCTGTCGGGACCGGGTCCCGAGAACCCGGACTTTAGCGCAGGAGGCGGACCGATCCAGTTCGGCTATGTTGCGAGCAACGGGAGATCAATGGCCGGGAGCACGGCGACAGAGAGCGGCATGGACAACTGGTTTGTCCTCGTGTTCAGCTCGCTCTTTTAGCCCTCGTCCGGCGGCGGTGGGAGGTTCTCCCCGATCTCGGGAAGGGCCATCTGGCCAACGCACAGTTCGTCCAGGCGGGTGATGCGCGAACGAGCAAGGTGTGGTACACTAGACGATGATCGGGCGATTTGCCCTTTCAGCACCTTGGGTGTAGGATCGCGTCGCAGAATACCAAAGGGATTCCCCAGTAGGAGATTGCGGTTGCATCAGGGTCACGCAGCGTACTGCAAGAGCTACTATCACCGGTCTCGGTCGCCGTGCTGTGGTGAGTGGGCCGTGTAGCTGAAGGCTGTTTGTGCCGCCAGGCGTTTCAACCCAGGTCGGTCCAGCCCCGCGCCTACCCCGGTAGGGGGATGGACTGATCTCGATCCCTGCCCAGAGACGGGCTCGCTGTCTCCTGGATTCCTGCAAACGCCTCTCACGGTACCTGTCGCCTCTGTTGCACTGTCATCCTTGTCAAGCCACGCGCCGTCGAGCGAGACCGACGGAGGCGTGGCTATGCCGTTCCCGCGATCCTGCGCTCTGTGCTGGCAGAGCAGGGCGCGGCAGAGGGCCACCCTTCCCTGAGCGTAGCCGGCTGCGGGGCCACGAATGTGCGTTCATTCGTGGCCCCGTTTTGCTTTCGGGCGGTTGGTGATCGACCAGGAGGGTATCGTGAACGGAAAGGAAAAGTCAGGGATGCGACCGGAGGACAGGTGCATCCAAAGAACGGGAGTGTGGGATAGGAGAGGCGATGGCGCTACAGAGGGCTTTGGACCCGTCGCGGAAAAGTCGGAGAGGAGGGTACACGTGGAGGGTGAACGAGTGTGTGGAGGCAGAGGTGGTCGAAACGGGCGACCACGGGAACGGAGGGAACAGAAGGAGGAACAGACCATGTACGAACTGGAGCGTGGGGACTATGCGCGGGTACGTGCTCTCTACAAGGAGTGGGGCCACTACCTTTCGGTCTCGGCGGTCCTCGACGGGCGCTGTCCGGGCAAGGTATGGGCGGATGACCTGAGCGAGCCGCGGACGGGCCTGTTGTGGGAGTTCGCCGAGGGAGAGCTCTTCCTGGCAGGCCCCGGAGCAGATGAGGCGTTGAGCCGATCACTGAACCGGTGCATCCTTGAGCGGGTATACGCCGAGGCCAGGGAGATGCCGCACCTCTCGGAATTCACGCTGTACTGCGAGCCGCTGGCCTGGGAGGGACAGCTCGATATCGTGCTGCGGGACACACATCCGATGATGCACCATCGCAAGTGCTTTGCGCTCAAGAAGCTCAGGGCGGACTGGCGCGGCATGATCCCCGAGGGGTTCGTGCTGACCGAGATCGACGGGGAGTTGTTTTCCAGGACCGACCTCGCGAACCACGATGTGATGGCTGAATGGGTGCTCGGGCTCTGGCGCACGCCGGAGGACTATCAGGAGCAGGACATCGGGACCTGCCTGCTGCACGACAACGAGGTCGTGAGTTGGTGCGCCTCAGAGTTCACGTCGCTTCCGGCGAGGGCGTGCGAGGTGGGCATCTATACGAGCGAGGCCTATCGCCGGCAGGGGTTCGCCACGCTCACCGCTGCGGCGACGGTCGAGCGCTGCTTGGAGCGGGGCATCGAGCACATTGGGTGGCACTGCTGGAGCCGGAACGTGGCCTCTGCAGCCACGGCTCGCAAGGTGGGCTTTGAGCTGGTGGCCGAGCATCGGGTGTACAATGCCTGCTTTAACCGGTTCGACAACCACCTGCTGCAGGCACACTATCACCGCCAGGCAGACCAGGTGCGGGAGGCGCTTGCGGCCTGGGAGCAGGGCTTTGCGATGTGGGAGGCGGGCGACCGCGAGGCGCGCTGCTCTCCTCACTTCGCCCAACACACGGATGCGATCGGCTGGTGCTACTATGCAGCGGGGAGAGTGCGCGCGCAGCTTGGGGAGCCCCACGCGGCGCTGAGGTATTTGCACAAGGCCATCGACAACAGGTGGGCCGATGCGGAGCGCCTGGCACGGGACGAGGCCCTGGTGACCTTGCGTCAAGCTCCCGGCTGGGAGGCGCTGCGGGCACGGATCGATGAGTGAGCTGCCGCAGGCCTGAACGCGCGCGCGACACCACCCCTGCCTGACCGGAGATCGGCGTTCGCTGACCAAGCAGGCTCCGGAGGGGGATGCCCGGCGTGTCCACCCGCTATGCCCCGGCGATGCGGGGCATGCGCGTCGGCTCGCGCTGGATCTCGGCCTGCACGAAGTGCAGCAGCAGCTCTCCCTTGACCTCCGCGTACGCCGGGTCGTCCCAGCCGTTGTGCAGCTCTTCCGGATCTCGCTCCAGGTCGAACAGCTCTCCATACGCCGCATCCCGGTACACCGTGATCTTGAACCGCTCCGTCACCAGCGTGCGCAGGTGCACCGTCGTCGGGTTGTGCCGGTTCTCGACCAGCACGTGATCCCGCGCCCCGCGCTCGTCCCCACCCCACACCGCGAGCTGGTCCACCCCCTGCATCAACCCCGGCACCGGGATCCCGGCGGCGCTCAGAAAGGTCACCGGCCAATCCACCTGGCACTGCAGCGTCTCCGAACGCACGCCTGCCGGGATCACCCCCGGGTATCGAGCCAGCATCGGGATGCGCAGCATGTCCTCATAGTGGAATGCCCCCTTGGCGATCAGCCCGTGCTGCCCCAGAAAGTGCCCGTGGTCGGTGCTGTACACCACCAGCGTGTTCTCGGCGATG
>JADHXD010000096.1 GCA_016783145.1 Anaerolineae bacterium | reverse complement strand
TGTCCAGCCGCCCGCGCTGAACGTTGGGGTGTTGGGAAACCCCCAATGTACGTGGAACCAACCCCCTCCCTGGCTAGCCCAGCCGCAGCGGTCGCTAAAAGAGCCCGGCCTGAGCGGCCCGATCTCCTCGCCTGGGCCGTAGGTCCGCCCGATGGTCAGGCCGCTGTGGTCGAGCAAGTGCACGTACAACAGGTCGCCGACGCGGACCGCCACGCTGGTCCCGTCCCGGCAGATGTAGGAAAGGGTGCCCGAGGCGGCGGCGAGAAGGCGGTTGGGTGCGTGCCCCACGCTGGTGTTCCCATCCGACACAAAGTCCACGGCTTTCCAAAGGCCGACTACGCTGGGGAATCCGGCGTCGTGCACGCCCAACGAGCCGTACACCATGCTCGTCCCCGGCTCCCAGGGGAATCGATAGCTGCTCGCCGGGGCGACCGGCCCCTGAAGGGGATCCAGCGCTTGCCTCGCCTCGCCCGCCAGGACGGCGTCCGGCACGCCCGCCAGGAGGCGAGAGAACGCGGCAGTGCCCTCGACCGCGCCGGCCCACAGGCCCCCTACCTCACCCCGGAGGAGGATCAGGCCGTACCAACTGGCGTGGTCCAGGAGATTCCACTCCATGCTGGGGTCCAGGCCCTCGAGGCCGACCACGGACACAAACTGCCAATCCCCCGCGGCCTGCACGTCCGAGATGGCATAGTACGCTGCTGTCCCCACGACGCCTTGTGCCTGGATCAGTGCCTGGCGAACGGCTCCTTTGACCTCCTCGTCCACGGGTACGGTGCCTGGTAGGAGGGTGATCTCGCCTGGACCGGACACGTGCGGGGTCTGCCCGGACGTGTGCGGGGTCCCCCCGGTCGCCGTCGTCTCTGTCCCCGCCCACGCTGCGAGTGCCGCCAGCAGGGCGAGGGCGATCAGCATACGCAGGGATCGATTCCCCGCCGGGGAGCCAGGTTTTCCTCTCGACTGTCCTTTGCTCATTGTTTCGCCCCGCTCGCTGCTCGACGATCGGACCGGGTCGCATTCCAGGGTGAGGAGGATTATATCACGCCCCCTCTGCCGGAGCAAGGGCCTCTGCGCCGAGATGATTTGCCTTTTCTCACGCAAACGCGTAAAATGGCCCTACGTGGGCACCCGTCCGGTACATGGGTGGTGCGGGTCAGGGGGTGCGAATTCGTCCGGGCTTCGGGCGGCGGCACACCTGACCACAGAGCAGGAGGGATCTATGGTTCGTCGGATCGCATTTCTCAGCGGCCTGATCCTGGGCAGCGGCATCTGCGCCTGGGCGCTGGGGTCCGCGCTCATCTATCTCTTTACGGGCAAGTTCCCCTCTGTCCAGGTGGGCGGGGAACGGCGGCTTCGCCTGGAGCTGACCGACGTGCACTCGATGTACGAGGCTCCGGTGGTCGCTTCCAGGCCCGTCGTCGCGCAGCATCCTGTCCGCATCCGTGCTGGAGGCGCGGGCGCCCCAGGCGGGGTCGTGCAGGATATGGAGGGGGTCTGATGGCCGACAAAAAGATGACTTGGGCGCAGTTCCTATCGGCGCCGCGCGACTTTCTCCACGGCTTGCTGGGCGGGCTGCTCGGCCCTGTGCTCGCGCTGGCAGGGGCGGTGGGCCTGATCTATGCTCTCACCGGGCAGCTCCCGGCGGTCAAAGAGGTGGTCAAGGTGGACGGTTCGCAGCACAAGGCCATCGCCCTCGCCCCTCCGCTGGAAGCGCGCGCCACCTGGGCGCGGTACAGCGGCGAGCTGCGCGGAGCCCTGCTTGAGCTGAGAGCCCGCGCGCGGTCGAGGCTGGCTGACTGATCGATGGTCAAAACGTGGCTGGCCACCCTCGCCGTGGCCCTGCTCACCGTGGCCCTGCCCGCCGCGTGTGCGCCTCGCTCGGCAACGGTGCTGCCCGCTCCCGCGGAGGCGCTGCCTGCGGGTGAGGGGATCCCTGGGTGGTCGCGTGAGGCGGAGGGCACGACCTACGACCGGGATTCGCTGTTCGACTTTATGAACGGCGCAGCGGACCTCTACTTTACCTATGGTTTTGAGGAGTTGGCGGTCGGCGGGTACCGGGATGTGGACGAGAACGCCCTGCAGGTCGAGGTCTACCGCCTGGCGACCGATGCCGATGCCTACGGCTTGTTCGCCTACAACGCGTACGGCGAACCGGTAGACGTCGGTGTGGACGGCACGCTGGCGGGCGGGGATCTCCTCGCCTTCTGGCAGAGTCGCACCTTTGTGCAGATCGTGGCCCGGAATCGGGTGGACGACGGCGTGCTGCTCGCCTTTGCCGAGGCCGTGGCTTCGGCCCTGCCCCAGGGTGGCCTGCGCCCCGCGCTGGTCGAGGCCCTGCCGGCGGGTGGGATGGTGCCCGGGACTGCCCGCTTCTTCCGCGAAAAGATGGCCCTCGACAACCTGCTCTGGCTGGGCGCGGAGGATGTGCTCGGCCTGGGCGCGGACGTAGAGGGCGCGCTGGCCCGCTACGGGATCGATGGTGGGGACGCAGACCTGGTCCTGGTCGCCTACCCCGATGCGCCCCGGGCGGAGGCTGCCCTTTCTGCTTTGCGTGGCGCTGGCCTGGAGGGCCTGGTGCTCGCCGAGGTCAGGGAGGGCACGCTGGGCGCGGTGTTCGGCCAGGTGGACGAGGGCACGGCTGCTGCCCTGCTCGAGAAGGCGCTGGCTGCGCTCCCGTGAGCACCACGGATGGGCAACCAGCACGCTGAGGATAGGAACCATCGCGCGTAAGCGTCCAACTGTACCTGTGCAGGTGGCTTCGGTTCCGGCAGGTACGGCTGAACGCTTATCGCGTTTATGAGATACCAGGTTTTTGGCAAAAACCTGGTATCTAGCAGGAGTACGATGATGTCAGACGTCACACGACGCGATTTTCTCAAATGGATGGGGGCGACCGGGGTCAGTGTGGCCCTTTTGGCGGCAGGGTGCACGCCCGCAGAGACGGCACCCGAGACCCCCGATTCCTCTGAGCCAGCGGCACCTCCCCCCGAGCAGGGGACCGGTGACGCCTATATGGCCATTGTCCGCGGGCCAGATCCCGCCGCCATCACCGAGGCCGCCGTCGAGGCCCTGGGCGGCATTGGGCGCTTTGTCCGCTCGGGCGACGAAGTGATCGTCAAGCCCAATATGTGTGTCAATTACAGCACCTACGAGTACGCTGCCACCACCAACCCGACGGTCGTCGCCACCCTCGTCCGCCTCTGCCGCGAGGCCGGAGCGAAGCGTGTGCGGGTCATGGACACGCCCTACACCGGCGACCCCGAGACTGCCTATCGCACCAGCGGCATCTATGACGCGGTGATCGAGGCCGGGGGCGAGATGGAGGTCATGAGCGGCGTCAAGTTTGTCAAGGTCGACATTCCCGATGGCCGCGACATCACGTCCTGGCCGGTCTACGGGGACGTGATGGACGCCGACGTGCTGATCAATGTGCCGATCGCCAAGCATCACGGTTCGACCAGGCTGACCCTGGGCTGCAAGAACCTGATGGGGGTCATCCAAAGGGCCAACCAGTTCCACCGCAACCTGCACCAGCGTATCGCCGACCTGAACACGATCGTCCGCCCCGCGCTCACCGTCATCGATGCCGTGCGCATCCTGACCGCCCACGGACCTGGCGGCGGCAACCTGGCCGACGTCAAGGTGCTGGACACGGTCATCGCCAGTCACGACATCATCACCGCCGACTCGTACGCGACCACGCTCTTTGGGCTCACGCCCGACGACATCGGCTACATCAGGCTGGGCGCGGAAATGGGACTTGGAGAACATGACTGGACCAAGGTTCGAGTTCAAGAGATCGCTCTCTAGCCCGCGCCTGTGGCGCCGGATCCGGCAGGGAGTGCAGATCGCCTCCCTCGCCCTGTTCGTCTACCTGCTCTTTGAAGCCTACCAGGGGCACGTGGCGCACCCGTGGACGGACCTCTACTTCCGCTTCAACCCCCTGGCTGCGCTCGCGGCGATGCTCGCATCCCGGTCGTGGATCGGGCGCCTGGGCCTGGCACTGGGGACCGTGGCCCTGACCCTCGTGGTCGGGCGAGTGTGGTGCGGCTGGATCTGCCCGACCGGCACGCTCCTGGAGTGGATCCGCTTCCCCCGGAGTCGCGGAGCATCCCGCCCTTGGCGGGGTCGCGGAGCATCCCGCCCTTGGCGGGGTCGCGGAGCATCCCGCCTCGGACGGGACCGCGCTGTGGGGACGGCGCTCCCTGCCTCCCTGCGTCTCCGCGCGGTCAAGTACGTGCTCCTGGCGGTGATCCTCGCCGCCGCGCTGTTTGGCAACCTGACGGCGATGATCCTCGATCCGATCTCTATGCTGACGCGGACCATGACCACCGCCGTGCTGCCGCCGCTGGACCATGCGATCACCAGTGTCGAGCGTGCCCTCTACCCGATCGCGTTCTTTCGCCCGGCGGTGAACCTGGTCGAGAGGCTGTTCCGCGGGCCTGTGCTCCCCTTGCAGCAAGTCTACTATGCGGCCAACGTCGCCATCGCCCTGCTCTTTGCCGGCGCCGTGGCCCTGAACGCGATCGCCGATCGCTTCTGGTGTCGCTACCTCTGCCCCCTGGGGGCTTTGCTCGCCCTGCTCTCCAAGGTCGCCCTCTTTCGACGCGTGGTCGGGGCAGAGTGCAACCGCTGCGCAATGTGCGCGGGCACGTGCCCCATGGATACGATCGAGCCCGAGCGCGGCTATGAGAGCGATCCCGGCGAGTGTACGGTCTGCCTCGACTGCCTGACCGAATGTCCGCGGCAGGGCATCGGCTTTCGCTGGCGGTGGGAGCCGGTCTGGCGCGAGTACGATCCTTCGCGGCGAGAGATGCTGGCTGCCCTGGCGGCGAGTGCCGCCGGCGTCGCCTTGATCCGCACTTCTGCCCGGGCCGGCGATCCGGACCCCTACCTCATCCGCCCTCCCGGTGCGCTCGACGAGAGCTTTGATGAGGGAGAGTTCCTGTCCAAGTGCATACGCTGCGGCGCATGCATCAAGGTCTGTCCGACGGCGGGGCTGCAGCCCAGTGGCCTCACGGAAGTGGGGCTGAGCGGGCTGTGGACCCCCCACCTGGTGCCCAGGCTGGGCCAGTGTGACTTTGGCTGTCACGCCTGCGGGCAGATCTGTCCCTCCGGCGCGATCCGCCCCCTGCCGCTGGACGTCAAGCAGTTGATCGTCATCGGGCGGGCCTACATTGACGTCGACCGCTGCCTGCCCTGGGTGGACAACATCCCCTGCGCAGTGTGCGAAGAGATGTGCCCCGTGCCCGACAAGGCCATCCTCCTGCGCGCGGACAGCGAGGGGCTCGAGGATGAAGGCTCCAGCGCGCCCAGGCCGTACGTGCGCTCTGCGCGTTGTATCGGCTGCGGGCTGTGCGAAACACGCTGCCCGCTCAACGGCGAGTCCGCCATTCGCGTGTACTCGCCCAATGAACCGCCACCGCCGATGGGCTATGTCTAGGAAACTGCCAAAGTCCCTTTGTAGCCCTCGAGGGCAAAGAGGTCTTGGATGCCTGAAGCATTCTACGACGCCTTGTTCCTCTGTGTTCTCTGCGCCCTCTGTGGCAGATCAGAGTTCTTTAGCGTTCCTTAGGGTCAGTTAACATGAAACGTCGCCTGCTCACCATACACGCCGATCGATCGTCCTACACGCTGGAGACGCTCACCGTCGAGTCCCTGCCGCGTGATGCGCGCGAGGAGTACCTGACCCTGCACGGCGAGTCGCTGTGTCAATACCTCCTGCGCCGAGACCCCGCATCGTTGATCGTGGCCCGGGGCCCCTTTGCTTTCCTGGCGGGCAACAAGGCCACGGTGGGCTATCTCTCCCCGCTAACCGGCCTGCCCCACTACAGTTTCGTCGGCGGGCGCGCCGCGGCCCAGTTGTTCAACCTCGGCCTGGATGCCATCGTGTTCGCTGGCGGTGGCCCATCCGACCAGTACGTGGTGGTCTCCGGGCGCGCGCCCGATCTGGAGGTCCAGTTCCGCGCTGCCACCGACCTCCCACAGGGGCAGCGGGCGGCCTTCTATACGCTCATCGAGCGGGAACTGGCGGGCGATGCCGAGAGGGGCAGTGTCTTCACCCTCGGCGAGGGCGCAGCGCACGGCTATCTGACCGCCAACCTGGCTGTGGAGGGCATCTATCACGCCGGGCGAGGGGGAGCGGGCACGGTGTTCGCCCGTTTCGTCCGCGCGATGGTGCTGCGGGGTGAGCCGTTGGACCAGGCCAGGTTCTTTGCTGCCACGGGGGCAGACCCGGGCTTTGCACGGGGTCCCAACAGGCAGATCGTGCGCCAGCTCACCGCCGACACGGCCCGCCTGTCCGGCCAGACCGGGGGCACGATCGTCAAGCTGTATGCCACCGGGTGCTACGAGCACGACCAGCAGAGCCTGCCGGCACGGAACGCCACGCAGATAGGGTATGAGCTCGCCGGACTGGGGGACAAGCGCGTCCTCTCCGCCACGCGAGATGGGCACACGGGCTGTCACTGGTGCCCCGTCGACTGCCGGCACTGGCATTGGGTGGACGCGGACTATGCGCCGGGCGGTCGGGACCGCTTCCTCGACGACTTTGAGCCGACCTATGCCACGTTCGCCATGCTCGGCCTGATCCCCGAGGATGGTTCCTTTGCCGCCCAGTTGGCCCTCCTCAAAGAGGTCAATCGGCGTCTCATCCTGCCGATCGAGCAGATGGGATGCGACATCATCGACGTGGGCGTCGGGCTTGCCGCGCTGTTCGAGGGCTTGGAGCGGGGCATCGTGCCCGTGAGCGATGTCCCACCCGAGTTAGCGGGAGCGCAGCTCGATGACCTGGAGGCCGCAGTGACCGCTGTCGATCTGCTCCGGGTGGGCGTGGACGGCGCGCGCTACCCGGCCCTGCGGGCGATAGGCGATGGCCCTCAGGCCCTGGTGCTCCGCTATCCGGCCATGCAGGACCTTCTCTTCACCTGCGGGCCTGGGACGATGGCGAACGCCGGTCACAGCAATGCCCTGTGGACCTTTCTGATGCCCTTTTCTCGATACTACAGTCACTATGCGGGCCAGATCTACAAGATCGAGGAAGCACTGCCGCCGAACCCCGACGATGACGCGCTGCAGCGCGTATTTCGACGCGTGGTCCGGCGCATGTTCGATCGTGAGTTCTTTGGGATCCTGTGCAACGCGTTTTCGTGCTGCGCCTTTACGTTCGTCATCTTTAGCCAGGATGGGGATGGAGAGCGATTGGACGACGATGACCTCCTGGTTCATGTGCTGGCCGAATACGGCATCCAGACTACGCGCGAAGACCTGCTCTGGTTTGCGCAGGCGTTCTGGGCTCAATCCCTCGATCTCAAGGCCCGCCACGGATGGACCCCGCCAGGGGCACGTGACCTGCCCCGTCGCGTGTACGAGGGCCTGTCGCGTGTCCTGGGACCTCCGCCCGATGAGCTGGTCCGCTGGATGGATCTGCTCATCGCCGAGTGGAAGGCACGGGCCAGACAGGTTTTGAGCAAGTACGGCTACGATGCGGGCCAGGTCCTGGGGGAATAATGGAGCGCCCGCCCGGAACCGCCCAAGATAGCTCCCCTACTGGTTCCTACGCTCCGCGTGGGAACCAGTCTGTCACCAAATCACAGTAACCGTCGCCGCTCTTGCGGCCTTGAAAGGATAGAGATGCATTCCAGAAAGGTATGGTCGCGCCGGGCTTTTCTTCGCGCCGGTGCCTTCGCTGCCGTCGGGGTGGCTGCCGGGTGCGCAGCTCCATCCCCATCTCCAGAGGGGACGACCCCTGCCGCCGCGCCGCTGCCCACCGGCACTCCCTTGCCTGTGGCGACGGTGGCCCCAACGTCCACCGCGACCCCGCCACCCACCGTGACCCTCGAGCCGACCGCGACGACCCCGCCACCCACTGCGACGCCGGAACCTTCGGCGACGCTGAGCCCCACACCGGCATCCGCGTTGGCCACGGCTCGGGAGCCAACGGCGACGCTCTTGCCACCTACCGCGACGCCAGCGCCGACCCATACCCCAACACCTGCCGCGACAACGCCGATCGTCCGGCCCTCGCGCGCCGAGCTGATCGCACACTATCCAGGTACGGCGCAGAGCGTGGTCTCTGCCGTCCGGCACGCCGGCGTATGGGATGGTGAGCAGATCCAGGTACACGTCGTCCTGCAGATGCTGGATGCCGCCATCACCCAACTGACCGGGCTCCAGGATGCGCTGGCGGCGTGGGGCGTGCTCTTCGATCCCGGCGAGGTCATCGGCATCAAGGTCAACACGATCAGCCGCTACACCACAACTCCGACCGTCGCCTACGCCGTAGCCCAGCGCCTGCAAGACACGGGCATCCCGGCCGAGCAGATCATTCTCTTTGATCGCACCGACAGGGAACTGGGTGACCGGGGCTTTACGATCAACGCCGATGGCCCCGGCGTCCGATGCCGTGGAGCAAAGGCGTGGGAGCAGCCTGCACAGGTCGCGGGGAGCACGCAGCGCATCCACGACGTGGTCCTGGGTTGCAGCGCGCTGATCAACGTCCCACCGCTCAAGGAGCACAGCATCTCTGGGTTCACTTCGGCGATGAAGAATCACTACGGCTCGGTCGACAGCCCGGGTCGGCTGCACGGCAATAGCTGCGATCCCTACATACCCGAACTGAACGCGCTGCCCGTGATCCGCGACAAGACCAGGCTGATCGTGGGGGACCTGCTGCGGACGTGCCCGTACGATTGGAACCGGATGATCAAAGAGGACACCATCGCGATGAGCTTTGATCCGCTGGCCTATGACCGCTTTGCGCGCCAGATGCTGGTCGATCGTCGAGAAGCCGACAAGCGACCGGGGCCGTACATCACGGCGCTCTCGCACTACCTGGACACGGCATTTGCGATCGGCCTGGGAGCGGATCGCGAGCACACCGAAGTTCGGCGAGCGATGTTGGGCTAGTTGCTATCGCTCCCTACTCTTCCATGCTCTCCAGGTCGTACGTCCGGCCAAAGCTGACGATCTCTCTGACCTCCCAGTCCTCCAGCCCGGGGTCGACCGTCATGTATTCATCCAGGGCCGTGCGCACAGCACGCTTGCCCTGTTGCGTGATGATCGCATGGAGCTGGCCCTGCACCTCGCGTCGAGCCGGCGCATCGAGGCTCATCAGGGCGACGGATCGTTCCTTTCCTGTGCTCAGGCGAAGCATGCGCCCCGTCCCGCGCGGTGCGAGATAGCGCCCATCTGCGTCGCGGCTGATGGCGCCCAAAGCCAGCCCGGCAGCAAAGAGCGCTGCGGTCGAGAGCGCAGGACGGTGGCGGATGGGAATGAGATCGTCTTTTAACGACGACGCGCGCGTGGTGTGCACCGGCAGTCTGCTGTGCAGCAGCATCTCGGCATAGTGGGTCCGGTACTCGCCAATGCGGCGTAGAGCAAAAAGCGGCAGCCCGCGGTGGATGTCCAGGATGATCAGCATCGATGGATCGCCCGTATTCAGAGGGATCACCTCGGGGCGCACCTTGGCCAGGGAGACCACCAACTCGGTCCAGGCTGAGCCAGAGGTATCGGCGCTCAGAAGGGTCAGTCTCTGCGTCTTTGCTCGCTGCAACACGCGTGAATCGTAATTCCACATCGGCCGTGCGCTCCCAAACATGCGCTCCAGCGCCTGCAGCAGCTCTTCCTCTGGCAGCCCCTTGGTCAGAACGTGCACGGCCTCGATCTTGCCCAGTGCCTGTTTGAGATAGTCCGTCACAAGGAGCGATATCTGGTCGCACATCCATACTGAGAGAGGGCGACCGGCCTCATCCGCCCGGGCCTGCCACTCTACCACGGATCCGGCCTGCTTGACCAACGCGGCGGCAAACCGATCGACGTCGGGAATCGCCAGTTTGAGGAGGCAGTTGGCTCCCCGGGGATCGATCGCCGATCGGAACGGTCCCGGTGCGGCCAATCGCTTCAGCTCGGCGGCCCGTTCGTTCGCCACTTCGCGGCACGTGGTTGCTGCGATCTGCATCTGGTCCACCAATACCTTCAGATCCAATTCCGCCTGTGTGATCGCATCTTGTGCATCCCGGCTGACGACCCTCATCGCCTGGTTGACAAGGGGTCTGCTCTCCAACACCCATCGCTCCCGGATCATGCGCACGTGCTGGTCGCGGACCAGGTTCCATTGCCGGAGCAGGCGATAGGTAACGAACCCCAACCCGCTCAGCACGCCTGCGGAAAGCAGGATCAGCAAACCAAGCCCCCAGTTTCTGCTTAGGGGGAGGATCACCTGGCTGATCAGCGACCACTGGTACAGGACCGGCAAGACCACCAGGGCGACCAGGCTCAAGATCGAGACTGGCCACGGAGGAATGCTCATCACGGCACCGCGCAGCCCATAGTAGGCTTCGCTCACCGTGGTCAGCGAACGTCTGAGTGCCAGCCGATGCTCCAGTGTCTGCTCCTCGATCTCTTGCTGCGCCTCGGATACGCGATCGCTCAAGAACTCCAGGAAGCGGCGAACCATCGTGATGCCGCCAACCGGCATGTCCTCTAGCGTGATCTGGATCTCTTCGCTCAACGCGGCACGGACCTCCTGCTGGGTTTCCCTGCTTGCCTCTCCCAGGTTGCGATTCAGGGTGGGCAGGTGCTTCTCGCGGATCTGTTGCAGGGCCTCGCGCGCGCGGGGCTCGAGCCGTCCCAGCCTGGCGCGGCGCAGTGCCGCCAGCGTTTTCTCCGCGCTCTGTCCATTGTGCCAGTGGCGCAGCCCTTCCTCGAGCACCTCTCTGCGCAGCCCCACCCGCTCGACAAATGCGCGCGCTTTCTTCCCGGGCTCAACGATCTGCGGGCGCTCAGGAGCTTCGACCGTGCCATTCCCCAACTGCGATGCAGCCCACGGACCGTTGAGGGAGAAGGTCCGCTGTTTGGCCGGCGGGGTGGCCCCACTTCCGTTCTTCTTGAGGGTCCCATTCCCGTTCTTCTTGACGGCCCCGTTCCCGTTCTTCTTGGGTTCGCTCTGGACCTCTGCGCTCAAGATCCGGTCCAGGACGTGGACGCCCAGTTGGATGGTCATCCAACGGATGAGCACGTCTTGCGGCACATAGTAGATGGACACGCCAAAACTCTCATAGGCGCGCGACCTTCCCAGCAAGGTCGAACGCAGGTAGCGCCGTGCGCGTTTCTGCCGGATCGCGGGCCCCATGCCTGCAAAGGTCAACGCATAGAGCCATTCGCTCGCGATCAAGGTCTGTTGCGATGCGTCCTGCAGGGTGTACCCCAGTTCGTTCACGCTGTCCAACAGGTAGCAGCCATCGTCAAAGGGAACGAATTCTCCGGTTGGCACCCAGTCGGGCGCGAGTTGGCCGTCATACTGATGGGTGCGAAAGCAGTGCTCCAGCTCGCCCAGTGCGGCGTAGGCGATCGCCTCCTCCACTGGGGCCGGAGAGGTAGCGCTCGGCAGGTAGAGGATCCCTTGCGTCGCGGGGACAAGCCCCAGTTGCCGGCATACGTAGGTGGTCAGGTAGACGACATCGATGAACGTTCCGCTGCCTGCCTGATCTCCCAGATCGGCGATCACGCAGACATCGATCCCGCCATCCCCCACCAGGGAGAGTCCCATCGCGCTCAGCTCTTCCACGGCTGCAAACGAGGACAGGTGCGGGATGCTTTCGAGCAGGAACTCTTGCAGTTCGTCGGCCTGCTGGGACAGTGCAGCCCGCATCCAGGCCCGAGTACGCGCTCGCTGCGTCGGGGACAGCCCGGCGAGCTCGCGCGGCAGCCACGTAGGCCACTCCCCTTCCTCCTCGAACACCGGGGAGGAGAAGGTGAGGTACTGGATCCCATCCGATCTGTGCCGGAACGGCGACTCTTCAGAGCTATAGTCAAGAACGATCGGCAATATCGCCGGGACCTTTCCCTGGCGTGTGCGCACGTGGTCCACGTACTGCTGCACGGTCTGCTGCGCTTGAGGGCCGATGCCGATGAGGATCGAAGGTCGTATCTCGCGCATATGGCACCGTTCCTCTCTAATTCTCCACGATCGCAAACTGGAAACGCGCTCGTCCCAAGCGCACCTCGTCCCCATCGCCAAGAGGGCGCTGCCGGATCAACGTATCATTGACGAACGTGCCGTTTGTGTCCTGAAGCGCGGTGAGTACGAAATGCCCGTCGCTGAATGCGATCTGCGCGTGATGGCGAGACACCGTGGGGTTGCTCAGGTTGATGTCGTTACCCGACAGTCCTCGGCCGATGGACACCGTTTCACCCGACTGGATCCAGTATTCGCTGTCGTCGCTCAAGCCGACGAGCCGGGCTTTGGGCAGCACCACGTCAGGGTGTCCGCGGGCGAGTTCGAGAACGATGTCGCACTGAGGGCACATCTGTGTCTCGGGATCGAGAGGAGATCCGCAGGTCTCGCATTGAAGCGGAATGTCTGGCAGGGTCTGCATGGGTATCCAGGAGAGGGCTTCCTTTGCGCTCACCGTGCTCAAGAGGAACGCCGATCCGCCATTCAGCACGATCAGCACGAGGAACAGCGCGGGAGCTCCGGCCCACCACACCTCGAGATAGCCGCGCAGGACGCAGGCGGCTATCCACTCGACGATCACATAGAGGATCACCAGCAAGTGCGCAGGGAGCATCACCATCTGCGACCAGCTCTGCTGGCGCACCAGTCCTTGCCCGAGCACGATGTAGAACAGGCCCAGCGCGATCCCCGCGATCGCCGCCCATGGAGAAAGGCGCAGCCCTTCGGATACGCGCTGCACCGCTGGCGGCAGGCGAACTGGAAGCAAGGCAACCACTCCCCACAAGAGCCCCGCTGCCCCAACGGTCATCCACATCCCACCGATGGATTTCAGCCAAACCATACGTTCTCGCACGGATCACCTCTCAGTGGGGTGCCAGGCACTTGTAGGTAGTGCCTGGCACCTTACACGCCCCTACAGCGATCCCAAAAGCAAGACTGCGAAGGCAATCATCACGATCAAGTTCATGACCACCAGCGCCACCCAGATCCAACGCGGCCAATCTGCGGTGTCCAGCGCCCCGGGACGGCTCTCGGTCACCGATCGAAAGGGCGCGACCAGCGATATCCCCTTGTCGGGCGGCAGGTGTGGGAACAGCGCTCGGATCAACTGCTGTCGAAAGTGGGCCACATCTGGGTAGCGATCGTCCGGATGCTTCGCCAGGGCGCGCAAGATGACCTCGTTGACTTGAGGTGGAACCTCAGGGATCGGTGCGGGCGCCTCCTGGTGCACGCGCCGGATGTTCTCCGCTTGTGCGCTGGGCGTGCTTGCCAGACCGAAATCGAGATAGGGCCTCCCGCTCAACATCTCGTAGAGCATCGCCGCCAGCGCGTACATATCCACACGAGGGTCATCCCGGACGCCATCCAACTGCTCGGGCGCCATATAGAACACAGTGCCCATCGTGATATTCCTCTGCGTGTACCACGAGCGATGGACGAACGAGTCCGACACGTGCGCGATCCCCAGGTCGACCATCTTGGGCCGTCCCTGCGAGTCAAAGAGCACGTTGCTTGGATTGAGGTCGCAGTGCGTGATTCCCCTCTGATGCATATAAACGAGCGCATCGCACAGAGCGACCCCTATCAGCGCCGCCTGGCTCAGGTCCAGCTTACGCCCACGTCCCACCCGCTCAGACAGTGCGTCGCCAGGCAGATACTCTATGACTATGTAGTGATTCCCGCTGTCTTTGAACATCGCATCGACGCGCGCGATGTGCGGGTGGGACAGGCGCTGCATGGCCCGCCCCTCTCGCACAAAGCGGCGCAGCACTTCTGTGTCGTTCACCAGCACGGGGATCAGCTCCTTGAGCACAACCTGCCTGTCGGTCACCGTGTCACGGGTCAGGTAAACAAAGCCGAACCCGCCGCGAGCGAGCAGCCTTTGCACCTGGTAGCGCCCCTCTCTCAAAAGGGTCCCGTTAGGCAAAGCCATGATATGTTCTCCAAGCTAAAGCGCACTCAAGAGCATTGTACCATCCATACGTAGGCTTGGGCATTACACCTTGGTTACAGTATGATAACAGCGCAGTCCGTTCGGATCGGCTTTGATCTAATCTCACGACTGTGTTATACTTGCGCATTCTACACGCTCCATCCAGCAAAAATGGCAGAGACAGCACGTGGAGAAAGCGAGGACGGGTCGTTGATCGACAAAACACTCTTGGAGATACTGCGTTGTCCGGCCTGTGCGGGCCTTCCGCAGCCCGATCCGGGGGTGCTGGATCTGGTGGCAGACGCCTGGCTTGTCTGCCAGGACTGCCAGCGCAAGTACCCCATCCGTGACCGGATCCCGGTGATGCTGATCGAAGAAGGGGACCAGTACCGCGATACCCCGGTCGAGGAGTTGGGGGAGCCGTAGCACAGATGAAAGCCCCGAAGGTGCGTCTGATGGGATCGCGGGTGACGATCCGCCCGCTGCGGCGATCGGACCTGGACACCATGTCGACCTGGTCCGAGTTCAATGATCCGCTTTACAAGCTCTTTGACTGGCCGCGGCGCTCCTCGCGAGACGACGACCTCTGGTTCGCCGGGCTCATGCGCGACAAGACGCGGATCTACTATGCGGTGGACAACGAAAGGCAGATCCTGATCGGACGTATCTCGCTGCGCGGGATCCAGGGCCGCCGCTCCGCGCGCCTGGGCGTCGGCTTTGGTCCCGACTTTGTCGGCCAGGGGTATGGCACTGAGGCGCTGCGCGTGTTCCTGCGTCACTACTTTCTGGATTGGGGCTTTGACCAAATAGTGCTCGACGTCTCCGCGGTCAATATCCGGGCCGTTCGCTGCTACCAGCAGTGCGGCTTTGAGCAGGTGGGATCGCACTACCAGTACGCAGGAAGCGACGAGGACCTGGCCTTTCTCCGGCAAGAGCCCTATCGCAGCTTGCAGCCCCTTTTCGACACCGCAGGCTACCGCAACCTGATGCTCACCTATGATATGCTGCTGGAACGCGAGGCCTGGCTGGAGGAGTATTCGAGAACACAGGCGATCATCGATCGATGATCGCTCCTTGCGGGGCATCGATGCGCAGGTCGGCGAGCACCCGCTGCACCGTCTCTCTGTCGGCAAACGCCAGACAGATCGTGGACGGCTGGCTGGGCAGCCCCTGTGCCCAGTAGCTCAGTGCCAGCCCAGGTCGTGCCCTGAGCCCGGCCCAGACGTACCCGGTCTCTGCTGCTTGAACGCGCTCAGGCTCCAGAAACGCATACCACCAGCCCGCCTCACTCCGTGCGGATTTCGCCAGCAGGAAAAACCGAGTCTGCCGTACGTGTACCATCACCATGTGCTCGCGGCTGCGGACGTACGAGTACTGGGCCGGTTCGTTGACCACGTACTTTAGCTTCTTCCCCACTCGGAACAGTCCAGAGGCCCAACCCGCGACCTGTTCGTCCACCTGGATCGGTGGGGCCTCGTTCTCTCCTTCGCCCAGGTGCGCGGGTTCAAAGACCAGGTAGTTGCGCCTTCTGGACAGCTCGATGCCTGCCAATGCCAATCCGGCGCCCACCGAGACGAGGATCGCTCTCGTCCAGGGCAGACGGCCGAACGCCGACAGCACGGGAGGGCCGAGGACCCACAGCCACAGCCAGTTTCTCAGCGAAACCCCTAGCAGGTAGTGGTTCTGCAGCTTGTAGCACAGCGTTCCAAGCCATCCGGCGATTCTCTTCACCCCGCTGCCCCTCTGCGCTGCCATAGAGATATGGTCTCGATGTGGTAGGTCTGCGGGAACATGTCCACCGGCTGGACCTCCACCAGCTTGTATCCTCCCCCGGCCAGGACCACAGCGTCACGACCCAGGGTGGAGGGGTCGTATGACACGTAGACGATGGAGTCCAGCCGCAGTTCGACGATCTCTCCGCTTCTCACCCTTCGCTCCTCGGACGATGCCACCACGACCTGTCGAGATTCCGCCCCCTCTGCCTGCAAGAGAGCGGGTCGCATTGTATCACGGATCGGGATGCGAATCAACCTCATCCGCCTGAGACAAACCAAAGCGGGAACCATTCGGCACACCAGAGCGTCTACAGAGTAGCGTCTGAAAAAACGCCATAGATGGCCCCCTACGGAGGAAAAGTGTGATGAAAGGACGAATGACTACCCCATGGGTTGTCGGGATCGCCGTGTGCTTGCTGCTTACCGTCGCCCAGCCTGCGCTTGCCGACGGGTTCATCATCGTCGACCCTCCGGTCCCGGAAATCCGCCCCTACTTGACGGTCAAATATCACCGCGTCACAGTGACCATTGAGGATCAGGTCGCCACCACGCGCGTGGATCAGGTCTTCCTCAACGAGAGCCGCCACCAGATGGAGGGGGTCTATGTTTTTCCCCTGCCGGACGGGGCCACGATCAGTGACTTTGCCATGTGGGTGGATGGAGAACGGCTGTCGGGCGAGATGCTGCCTGCCGATGAGGCGCGTCACATCTATGAGGACATCGTCCGGCATCAGCGTGACCCGGCCCTGCTCGAATACATAGGCCGGAACACGTTCCGGGCACGTATCTTTCCCATTCCGCCCCGGTCCGAAAAGCGGGTCGAGATCGAGTATAGCGAGGTCCTGTCCCTCGACAACGGCCTGGTCCACTATCGCTACCCCCTCGACACCGAGCGTTTCTCCCCCAAGCCGATCGAAGAGGTGTCTATCCACGTCGAGATGCACTCCAAAGAGGCGATCAAGGCCGTCTACTCGCCGAGCCACGAGATCGACCTCGATCGCCGGGGAGACCATAACGCCACCGTGGGATACGAAGAGTCCGACGTACTGCCTGAGACCGATTTTGACCTCTACTACTCTGTGGCAGAGGGTGACATCGGGCTCAACCTGTTGTCGTTCGCTGAGGAGGGCCAAGACGGCTTCTTCCTGATGCTCCTCGCCCCCCGCGTCGAGGTCGAGGATGCACAGGTTATCGCCAAGGACGTGACCCTGGTGCTGGATACCTCGGGCAGCATGCGCGGCGAAAAGCTCGCCCAGGCCAAGGTGGCGCTGGCCTTTGTCCTCGACAACCTACACCAAGAGGACCGCTTCAATGTCATCGCCTTCAGCACGGGGGTCCGCCAGTTCAGCGATCGCCTGGCAGAGGCAAGCGAACGGGAAAGGGCCCGCCGTTGGGTAGAGTCCCTGGAAGCCAGGGGCGGCACGAATATCAACCGGGCCATGCTCGAAGCGCTCGTTGGGGTCGCGCCCGAACGGCCAAGCATCGTCATCTTTCTCACGGACGGCCTGGCTACCGAGGGCGTCGTCAAGACGGAGGACATCCTCGACAATGTGGACGATGCGGCGCCCGAGAACGCGCGCATCTTTACCTTTGGCGTTGGGGACGACGTGCATACCATTCTCCTCGACCGCATGGCACGGGACCATCGGGGAGCGAGCGCCTACGTCCGTCCGGGACAAAGCATCGACGAGGAGGTATCGTCTTTCTACGCCAAGGTCAGTACGCCTCTGCTCTCTGACCTCGACATAGATTTTGGACGGATCCGCGTCGAGGATACCTACCCCTACCCGCTGGCCGATCTCTTTGCCGGCACCCAGATCGTCATGGTCGGGCGGTACCGCCGTGGTGGTGACACCACGGTCACCCTGCGCGGTGTGGTGAACGGCGTAGAGCGTGCGTTCGAGTTCGGCGACGCGTACTTTAGCCAGGACGGAGGCGACGCGTTCATCCCTCGCCTGTGGGCCACGCGCAAGGTGGGGTACCTGCTCAACCAGATCCGCCTCCACGGCGAGTCTCAGGAGCTGGTGGAAGAGATCGTGGATCTGGCCGTGCGTTACGGCATCATGACCCCCTACACCTCCTTCCTGGTCAACGAGGATGCCGACGTATTCAGTGAGGAAGGTCGCAAGCAAACCGCCGAAAAAGAGTACACGATCATGGCCACCGCCGAGCCAGCCGCGCCGAGCGGCGAGGCCGCCGTGGACGAGGCCGAGAAGAAAATGGAGCTGGAGCGTTCGAGCACGTCCACCGGGGCTACCGGCTCGGCGGTCCGAGTCGTCCAGAACAAGGCCTTCCTCTTCCGCGAGGGGATGTGGATCGACACCACGTTCGACGCGGAGCGGATGAACCCGGTCAAGGTCGGATTCATGAGCGAGGACTACTTTGCCCTGATCGGTACCCACCCCGAGTGGGGCGCGTACTTTGGCATCGGCGATCGCATACTGGTCGTGTTGGAAGGTCGAGCCTACCAGGTCGTGGGCGAGGGCCAAGGTGAGCAGGTGGACGTTCCTACCCCACGGGCGACCGGCACGGCGCCGGTCGCCACGGGAACGCCCGCCGCACGGGCCACGGCCACGGTGGGCGAACCGACCATCACCCCGCCTGCACGGCGGAACCTGGCCATCTGTGAGGGCGCAACGGCTGCGATGCTCCTTCCCTTCATGGCGCTGATCTGGCTGCTGAAGAGGCGATAAGGCCGCAGCCCTGGTGCACCGCACCAGGGCGGACGGTTCACTCCTGCCGGTTCCCCCCGCGGATGTGCGTCCGCGTGTCCCCTCCCCTGTGGCTTTGCCGCGGGAGGAGGGGACCGATGGGGGCCTCACGCGAACGTGGTAGCAGCGGCATCCTTATGCCGCTGCTCTACGATCCCCTGACCCAAGGCGCGTTCTCCTTTTCCCTGCCTACGGCTGTTGCATTGTCGCTTGACTTGACTGGGGAGTGCCGCATCCCCCGATGCGGGACGGTGCGCCAGTAAGCCGGGCGCATCGGGGGATGCGCCCTCCTCGGACTTTGCAGCAGCCGTATTCCCTGCCTGGGACACCTACCCTCTTGGCCTGTCTTGTGGTATAATAGAGGTATGTACATCCATAGGCCGATCATTTCCTGTCCTGATCACTCAAGGAGAGCGTATGGAACGCCGCAGACCACGCACAGACGCCGAATCGCAAGAAGCCGCTTTTGCCCCGCCCACTATCCGTTCCATTGCCGATACGGGCCTGCCGCTCAGCTATCTCGTCGACATGGTGCTCAAGCTGCTGTACTATCGCGAGTCGGGCATCACTGGGCTCGAGATCTCGGACGCGATCAGACTCCCCTTCGTCGGAGTCCTCGATCAGGTGATGGACTTTCTCCGGCAGGAGCACTTTTGCGAAGTCAAGGGAAGCGGGGGCCTGGGACAATCGAGCTATCAGTACTCGCTCGCAGAACGGGGCATGGGCAGGGCGCGTGAGATCCTCGAGCAAGACATGTACGTCGGGCCGGCGCCGGTCACCCTGGATCAGTATACCGCTGTCATGAAGCGGCAGTCCCTACGCAAGGTCATCGTTCACCGGCGGCACATGCTTCAGGCCCTCGGCCACCTGGTGCTCAACGACCGGACGATCGACCAGGTGGGTCCGGCGGTCAACTCCGGGCGCTCCATTTTCCTCTTTGGACCTCCAGGAAATGGAAAAACAGAGATCTGTGAGGCCATAGGGCGCATCGTGGCTGAGGAAGTGCTGTACATCCCCTATGCGATCGTGGTCGAGAGGCAGTTGATCAGGGTATTCGACCCGGTGAGCCACAAACCGGCCGACACGGAGGACAAGCCCGCTCCCCCCGCTCTCGATCGTCGCTGGATCCAGATCCAGCGGCCCTTGGTGTCGGTCGGCGGCGAATTGACCCTGACCACCCTGGACCTGGTCTTTGATCCGATCTCCAAGACCTATGAAGCCCCCTTCCAGATGAAAGCGAACGGCGGCATGTTCCACATTGACGACTTTGGGCGGCAGTTGATCCGCCCCGCTGACCTGCTCAACCGCTGGATCGTCCCCCTGGAAAAGAAAAAAGGCAGTACCGCAAAAGTTGCTATCTTGCTCTCGCCGGACCAGCGCGTAGCCTACCCAGGGTGCAGTCTGGCGATTGAAGCGCATCGTCAAGTTTGCTATGCCTGCGTTTGCGATCAGATCGCGGACTGTGGTCCGCGACG
>JADHXD010000095.1 GCA_016783145.1 Anaerolineae bacterium | reverse complement strand
CCTGCGCGAGTATGCGAATCTGGATTCCGAAGTAGTTATCATTGGGGCAAATACGCGGCTGGAGCTGTGGGTGCCCGAGCACTGGAAGCAGACGCTGTTAGATGTCGAGTCGAATGCCGAGATGATCGCCGAGCAGTTCAGCAGCATCACGTTCTAGCTCTCGACGGCGTGGGCACGACCCGGCGACGTGCAAGATGCCCGACGGAAGCGTGGCTCTAGGCCCAGTTCGCCGCGGCAACATCTGCAAACATTATAGACTGGTTCGGCTCAGAGGTCAAGTGATCCGGGCTTCTCATTCGCAGCCCCGATTCACTTGACGGCGCGCAGAGAAGACGTACTCTATTCCATAGTCGTAGGGGGGAAGATGGAATACGGTGCTCCTCACGTCCCCGTGCTCTACCAAGAAACATTGTGCGGACTGAACGTGGTCCCCAGTGGTCGGTATATCGATGGCACGGTTGGCGCTGGTGGACATGCTGAGGGCATTTTGCAGGCCAGTGCACCAGATGGGCGTTTGCTGGCACTGGATACTGACCCGCGTGCGCTCGAGATCAGCCGAGGGAGGCTGGCACCATTTAAGAACCGAGTGACCCTCGTGCATAGCAGCTTTGTGCACATCAAAGAGCAAGCCGACGCAGTCTGTTTTGGTTCGGCAGATGGCGTTTTGCTCGATCTGGGAGTCTCTTCTATGCAACTGGCGAGCCCAGAGCAGGGATTCTCCTTCCAGGTGCAGGGCCCGCTGGATATGCGTCTTGACCCCAGAACGCCACGCACGGCCGCAGACCTGGTGAACACACTGCCTGAGCGTGCCCTGGCGGATCTGATCTACCGCTACGGAGAAGAGACCGCTTCTCGGGCGATCGCCCGTGCGATCGTCGCCGCACGCCCGCTGAACACGACGACAGATCTGGCTCGCGTCGTCGCCGGAGCGGTGAGACGCCGGGGTAGGGTACATCCCGCCACGCGCACCTTCCAGGCTCTGCGCATCGCGGTCAACGACGAACTGAATGCCCTAGAACGGGGTCTTACGGCTGCCGTGTCGGTCCTCAAGGCGGGGGGAAGACTGGCAGTGATTTCCTTTCACTCGCTTGAGGATCGAATCGTTAAAACGCTCTTTGCTCGAGAGGCCAGGGACTGCATTTGTCCTCCAGAGACCATGGTCTGTGTGTGTGGTCATCGGGCGGTATTGGACGTGGTGACCAAGAGACCGGTCAGGCCCAGCAGCAAAGAGATCGAGAACAACCCGCGCAGTCGTAGCGCCAAGTTGCGCATCGCCGCCAAGCGTTGAGCGCGTTGGAGACAGACCGATGGACTGGATCTCTCACTGCATCAAAGAAAGTCGCTGGAGACTCGGAGAGCGGGCTACGGCCGGGGCGCTGCTGATCCTCTTTGCCGTCAGCCTGCTGGGCTGGATCTATTTGACCCAGGCCAGTCACATTGCGACAACCGGTCGCCGGGTGCTGGAGTTGGAGGAAGAAAAGACTCGCCTCCAACAAGAAAACCTCGAGTTGGTGGCCGAGATCGCCGAGATCGAGTCCGTGCATCGCGTGGCCTCTCGGGCGAAGGAACTGGGGTTTGCGCCCACCGCTGTGGAGGAATCCGAGTTCCTGGTGATTGGTGACACGGTTCAAGAGGTGGCCAGCGCACCTGAGGAAGACTCGCCGGCGGTCCGTTGGTGGGATGGCGTTGCCTCTCAGTTCACAGCCTGGGCCCGGGTGGAAGAGTGATGTACGAAATGCCGGTCACGGCGGTTGACCCTTTGCCGCTGGCGGAGCCCGATCTCAAGCCCCGCCGTCGGCTGGCGGTATGCCAGGCGATCTTGGTGGGGTTTACACTGCTCATCATCTTCCAGTTTGTGCGCTGGCAGGTGATCGAGCGCAACCGCCTGATCGCCGAGCTCGCGAACGGGCAACCCTATCGTGAAGAGATCCCCTCACAGCGAGGGCTGATCTTGGATCGAAACCAGGCTGTGCTGGCGCTGAACAACTATGACTATACTATCGAGGCCGCGCCGATCATGATCCCCGAGTCTGATACGGGGAATGTGGCCGCCAGCCTGGCTGGGGTCCTAGGGCGTCCTCAAGGCGAGCTGGCGGAGGTGCTCAAGGGGGACGGATTCTATGCGCAGGTAGAGCGTCACGTCCCCCGGGAGGTAGGAAAGCAGGTCATCGCCCTGAACCAGCCCGGCATTTTTGTCTATCCTGTGCCTGTTCGAGTTTATCCCGAGCACACGTTGGCCGCACACCTGTTGGGTTTTGTTGCTGGGGACGAGGAGGAAGGGACCAAGGGGTACTGTGGCGTAGAGGGATTCTACGATCAGGCTCTCAAGGGCCAGTCTGGCCTCCGCGAGGGGCGGTGGGACCCGTGGGGGCAGCCGGTTTCGTTCGCCGACAAGCGAGCGCACAACTGGCGGATTCCCCAAGAGGGCAACACGCTGGTTTTGACGATCGATCGGACCATCCAGTATCTGGTTGAGCAAGAACTGCGGGAGGCTATCGAACGCTATGGGGCGGAGAGTGGGTGCATCGTGGTCATGGACCCCAAGACCGGGGCCCTGCTGGCTTCGGCAAGCTATCCGACGTACGATCCGAACCACTTTGCGGTAACGGACCAAGGGCTGTTTGTGGATCCGGTCGTCGGCAAGCACTATGAGCCGGGGTCTACCTTTAAGATTTTTACCATGGCAGCAGCGCTGGACTCGAATGTGGTCCAGCCCAGCAACGTCTACAACGACGTAGGGTACATTGAGGTCGGCGGGCGGGTCATCCAGAACTGGGACAAAGCGGCCAACGGCATGGTGACGATGACCGATATCCTGGTCCATTCGCTCAATACGGGGATCGCTCACGTGAGCACGCTGTTGGGACCCGGGCCCTTTTATCACTATGTGAACCGCTTTGGTTTCGGGTACAAGACGGGTGTCGATCTCGAGGGCGAGGCCAAAGGCACCACGCGCGAACAGGGTGACCCCGAGTGGCACGAATCCGACTTGGGGACGAACTCCTTTGGTCAGGGCCTAGCGGTCACGCCGCTGCAGGTGGTCGTTGCAGCTGGGGCTGTGGCCAACCGGGGATTCGTCATGCAGCCATACGTGGTGGAACGGTTGGAGGCCAAGGACACGTGGGTTCAGGCCAAGCAGGTCGCAGTTCGGCAGGCGATCAGCGAAGAGACCGCTCGCACCTTGACCGAGATGATGGTCCAGGTGGTTGAGCGCGGCGCGACAAAGGCCAAGGTGAACGGGTATCGCATCGCTGGCAAGACCGGCACGGCGCAGACCCCCGTGGTGGGCGGATATGACCCCAATCTGACTATCGCTTCCTTTGTTGGGTTTGCGCCAGCCGACGATCCTCAGTTCGTGGCCTTGGTCAAGCTGGACAAGCCGACGGTGTCGCCGTGGGGTACCGACACTGCCGCTCCGACGTTTGCCAACGTGGCCCGGATACTGTTTACCCAGTTGGCCATTCCGCCCGATGACTTTCGCCTGGCGGCGAACTAGCCTGGCATAGTGCGTATCCGAGACCAGATCGACCTATCTTGATGGCGAACGATGTCTACAGCACTGACGTTTGGACATATCCTATGGGCCTTGTGCGGATACCCGCCGACGGAAGACCCGCCCGGCTCGCGCGGCGACCTGGCGGTGTCGGTACGAGATGTGGTCGTCGATTCCCGTCTGGCCCAGGCGGGCAGTGTGTTCATCGCTCTGCGCGGCGAAGTCACAGACGGTCACCTGTACGTCCGGGACTCGTTCGATCGGGGCGCGATCGGGGCGATTGTCGAGCGGGTGCCAGAAGGGCTCTCAGCCATCGATCTCTCCAGCGGTGACCGTGAACTGCCCAGCGAGATCTCGCTGCCGGTGTGCCTCGTGGTCCGAGATGCCTTGGCCGCCCTGCAGCGCGTGGCGGCTTGGTGGCGAGCGCGGTTCGCCGTTCGCGTCGTCGGCATCACCGGCAGCGTTGGCAAGACAACGACCAAGGAGTTCGTGGCCTCGGTCTTGGGGCAGCGCTATCGTGTGCTCAAGAGCCTGGGAAACTATAACAATGAGATCGGTCTGCCGCTGGCCTTGCTGCAACTTGAGGACCATCACGAGCACGTGGTCCTGGAGATGGGCACCTATGGGTTGGGCGAGATCACGCTGCTGACCGAGATCGCCCGTCCGCACATCGGCATCGTGACCAACGTCGGGCCGGTCCACCTGGAGCGAATGGGCACGGTGGAGCGCATCGCCCAGGCAAAGTCTGAGTTGCCACAGGCGCTGCCCCCCAATGGGGTCGCCGTCCTCAACGGGGATGATCGATGGGTGCGCGCGATGGCGGAAAAGACGCAGGCGCGGGCGTTCTTGTACGGCCTGACGCCCGACTGTGATTTGTGGGCCGACGAGGTCGTCAGTCGAGGCCTGGAAGGAGTGAGGTTCCAGTTCCACTATCAGGACGAGACCGTTCACGTCCACATCCCCTTGCTGGGGCAGCACAGTGTGCACACGGCGCTGCGTGCGGCTGCGGTGGGATTGATCGAGGGGCTTTCGTGGGATGAGATCCTCCACGGCCTGCGCACCGGTGAGCAGCTTCGGCTGGTGGTGGTACCTGGGGCAAACGGGTCAACGCTGCTCGACGACACCTACAATTCAAGTCCTGACTCGGCCATCGCCGCGCTCAACTTGTTGGACGAGTTCAGCGGGCGCAAGGTCGCCGTGATGGGCGACATGCTGGAGCTGGGCGGCTATGCGGTCGAGGGACACCGTCGCGTAGGACGCCGGGCGATGGATGTCGCGTCCATCCTGATCACGATCGGCGAGCTGGGAGCACTGATCGGCCGGGAAGCCATAGACTATGGGATGCCCCCCGAGCGGGTGATCCAGACGACCGATAATGACGCGGCTATTGTCTGCCTGCAGGATCTGCTGCAAGAGGGAGACATCGTACTCGTCAAGGGGTCGCGGGGACTGGCAATGGAACAGATCGTCGAATCCCTGGCACGTCCGCCCGCCAACGGCTCGGCGGAAGAGGAAAGTGGAGGACGTTAGTCGATGCCGCTGCTGGACCTGTATCCCTGGTCGACCGCCCTTACGTTGAGCACGGTCACGTTTCTGTTCACGGTGATCTGGGGACGTTCCCTGGTCCGATGGCTCAAGCGCAAGGGGATCGGCAAGCAGATCCGCGTGGATGGACCCCAGTCGCACCAGGTCAAGATGGGCACTCCGACGATGGGGGGATGGCTGTTCATAGCGGGGGTGGTGATCATCACCGTCGCGCTGAACATCTTTAACCTCATCCAGCGCAACGACGAGGGACGTTCGATCCTGCTCCCGCTGGTGACCCTGATCGTGTTCGGGTTCTTGGGTGCGGTGGATGACTGGGAGGGGATCAAGGGCAAACGTATCGCCGAGGGGCTCACGGCTCGTACAAAGTTCACCATTCAGGTTCTGCTGGCAGCGGGCATCGGCCTGGTACTCTACTATGGATTGGACATTCACAGCATCGCGCTTCCTGGCGTAGAGGAGCGGATCAACATCGGGCTGATTTACATCCCGCTCGTGATGTTTATCGTCATCAGCACGTCGAACGCGATGAATCTGACCGATGGGTTGGATGGCCTGGCCAGCAGCATTGCGATCGTCGCCTTTGCGGCCTATGGCGGGATCGCGTACCTGCAGGGACCTTGGACATACCTGGTGCAGTTCTGTTTCATTATGGTGGGCGCACTGATGGCCTTTATGTGGTTCAACATCTATCCTGCACAACTGTTTATGGGAGACACCGGCTCACAAGCGCTGGGGGCAACGCTGGGCGTGGTCGCTTTGATGACGGGTCAGTGGCTGCTGCTGCCGCTGATCGCGATTATCCCGGTCGCGGAAGCCCTGTCGTCGATGATCCAGGTCAGCTATTTCAAGCTCACGAAGCGAATGTACGGCCAGGGACGCCGTGTGTTCCGCATGGCGCCCCTGCATCACCACTTTGAGATGTTGGGCTGGTCTGAGACGCATACCGCACAACGGTTCTGGATAGTCAACCTCTTGTCCGCCATGCTGGGCATCGCGCTAGCGTTGCTCTGATTGTAAGTACACTCTGTTCCCTGTGCAGAGGATGTACAGGGGGGGGAAAAGGGAGGGACGATGAGTAATCCTTTTTTGGCCATAGCTGTGGCCCACAATGGAGTTGCGCAGGATCGAAATGGGAAGGAACGGGTAGCCTTTGAGGAGCTGATACGGGTGCTTTTGGACGCCCACCGGGTCCCGGCTACGCTCTGCTTTTACGCCGAAGGCGTGCGCTGGCTCACCCGAGACTCGCCGGTCATCGATGACCTGAAGGAGATCGGCAAACGGGGCGCTGACATTGTCGTTTGCCGCTCGTGTATGGCTGAGGCTGGCTTGCTCGACGAGATGATGGTCGGGCGGCTGGGTTCAGAGGATCACATCGAAGAGATCCTACGTCACGCCGAGCACGCGATGGTCTTGTGAACGGGGAGGGCTTTGCGGGCCAAAGAGTCGTCATCGTCGGATTGGCCCGCCAGGGTATCGCGTTGACGCGCTTCTTTTGCGCACAGGGCGCACAGGTCGTCGTCACCGATCTCAGGCCGGCCTCCCTACTGCAGGAGGCAGCCGCGAGCCTGGAAGGCCTTCCGGTCCAGTATGTGTTGGGTGAGCATCCGTTCACGCTGTTGGAGCGATGTGACCTACTCTGCCTGAGCGGTGGTGTGCCGCCGGAAACTCCGTTGCCGCAGGAGGCACGGCGGCGGGGGATTCCCTTGAGCAACGACAGCCTGCTCACGCTGCGCCTGGCACCCACGCCGATGACCGGGATAACCGGCTCCAGCGGCAAGACAACCACGACGACCCTGGTGGGAGAGATGCTCAAAGCATCTGGTCTCAAGACGTGGGTGGGCGGGAACATTGGCACGCCGCTGCTCGACCGCGTGCTCGAGATCGGCCCTGGCGATCGCATGGTGCTCGAACTTTCGAGCTTTCAATTGCAGCTCTTTGCGGAGCCTCCGCCAGCAAGCCCGCACCTGGCGGCAGTGCTGAATATCACGCCGAACCATCTCGATCGGCACCCGTCTATGGCGCACTATGTAGCGGCCAAAGCGAACGCACTTTGTTTCCAGTCGGAGAGCGATATGGCCGTATTGGGCGTGGATGATGCGATCACCGGGCGTTGGTGGCGTGAAGGAGTGGTGGACATTGAGGCGGGGGCCGGGCAGCCGGCGCTGCGCTTTGCGATCGCCGGGCAAAGGTCGGGCTTTAGTCTGCAACAGGAGGTGCCAGAAGGGGCCTTTCTCCGCGGCGACCGCCTGATCTGGCGCGGCGGAGGGACAGAGGCCGACGTCTGTGCGGTCGCCGATCTCAAGCTCTTGGGAACACACAACGTGGCGAACACGTTGGCTGCCTGCGCGATCGGCGGCGCTGCGGGAGCAATGCCAGAAGGGATGCGACAGGCGGCAACGGCCTTCACGGGAGTCCCTCATCGCCTGGAGCTGGTGCGGGATCTGAGGGGCGCGCGTTGGTACAACGATTCGATCGCCACCACGCCGGAGCGAGTGGTGGCAGCGTTGCGATCGTTTGACAACCCGCTGGTCTTGCTCGCCGGGGGGCGCGACAAGCACCTGCCATGGAATGAAATGGCCGACCTTGCTGTCGCCCGGGTGCGCCTCCTGGTTGTGTTCGGAGAAGCACGGGATCTGATCGTCAAAGAGGTAGAGGCCGCACGAGAGCGAGCTGCATCGACGGCGCCCGAGATCCACGTGTGCCGCACACTGGATGAGGCGGTCGAGACGGCAGCGCGGCTGACCCGGGAGGGCGATGTGGTCCTCCTCTCCCCTGGAGGGACCAGCTTTGATGCGTACCGGGACTTTGAGCAGCGTGGCGAGCACTTTTGTGCCCTGGTGAGAGGACTGTGAGATGAGCCCTACCTGGGCGCGGCACACGATGGGACAAGCGGATTTGGGGGTGGGTGGATGAGTGCGCGAAAAGCATCAAGCAAGCGGAAGAGAGAGGTGCAGGTGATACGGATGCGGACCGACTATGTGTTGGTCCTGGTGGTCGCCGCACTGCTCATTCTGGGATTGATGATGGTATACAGCTCGACGTTCGATATGGCCTATGTCTACTATGACAACCCGAACCGGTTCCTCGCCCGGCAGCTCCTTTGGGCGGCTCTGGGGATCGGGGTCCTGGTATTCCTGGCCCGGGTAGACTATCACCTGTGGCAGCGCTGGGCCGTCGTCCTGTTGGCGTTTACCCTGGTCATGCTGGGCGCGGTGGTCCTGGCGGGGAGCGAGAAATTTGGCGCGCAGCGTTGGCTCTTTAACGGTTCGATCCAGCCCAGCGAGTTCGCCAAGATATCGGTGATCATCTACATCGCGGCGTGGGTCACGTCCAAGGGAGACAAGATCCGCCAGCTCAGCTACGGCTTGATCCCGTTCGCCATCTTGATCGGGCTGATCACCGGGCTGATCCTGTTTCAGCGCGATCTGAGCACGGCGATCCTGATCGCCGTGACGGCATGGCTGATGTTCTTTTTCGCCGGCGCGGATCTGATCCAATTGTTCGCCAGCATGGTCTTTGGCCTGGCGACGTTCATCCTTTTGGTCGCGCGCGAGCCATATCGGATCCAGCGGGTGCTGACCTTTTTCAGTCCCGAAGCCGATCCCAGCGGCAGCTCGTTCCAGATCCATCAGGCGCTCCTGGCCTTGGCCTCCGGCGGCATTCTTGGGCAAGGGCTGGGAGCGAGCCGGCAAAAGTTCGGCTATGTGCCCGCCGTGCACACCGACACCATCGTCGCCGTCTTGGGAGAGGAGCTGGGCCTGATCGGCTGCCTGGTCCTGATCGGCCTGTTTGTCTTGTTGGCCTATCGTGGGTTCAGGATCGCTCTGCAGGCACCTGATTCGTTTGGTACCATCATGGCTGCGGGCTTGACGTGCTCACTGATTATACAGGCGCTGATCAACCTGGCTGTCGTGACGGCGACGCTGCCCTATGCTGGGGTGCCCATCCCGTTCATCAGCTATGGTGGCTCATCCCTGGTGACGTCTATGGCCTGCGTGGGGCTATTGCTGTCCGTATCGCGCGGACACCGAATGACACAGGGGAGTACAAGTGCGAGCGTTAGTCTCGGGCGGGGGAACTGGCGGACACGTGTATCCCCTGCTGGTCGTCGTTGAGGCACTCACCGGCGAGCCGGGCGATGTCCAAGTCCTGTACGTGGGGAGCCCCAGCGGCATGGAGGAATCCATTGTCGCCCGGACTGGCCTCGCCTATCGCTCGGTGGACTGCGGGCCGATCAGGGGGACAACGCCGTGGGCGCTGTGGCAAAGTGTGCGCCGGCTGTGGCGTGGGTATGTGCAGGCAAAGGCCCTGCTGTCCGAGTGGCCCGCTGACGTGGTCCTGACCACGGGGGGCTATGTGAGCGTGCCCACCTCGGTGGCGGCCTGGCGGAAGCGCATCCCGGTGCTGGTCTACTTGCCCGATCGTGAACCGGGCTGGGCGGTCTGGCTCCTGAGCTGGCTCGTGGAGCGCATTGCCATCTCGTTCGAGGAGGTACGCACCGCCTTTCCGGCGGCCTGTCGGCACAAAGTGTGGGTGAGTGGGTACCCCGTGCGCGATGCGCTGCTGAAAGCCGATCGCGGTGCGGGATACCAGACCCTGGGACTGGATCCCGCGCTGAAGACGCTGCTTGTGCTCGGTGGCAGCCGCGGGGCGCGAAGCATCAACCAGGCACTGGCTGCGTCACTGCCCAGACTGCTTGCCAAGTACCAGGTCATCCATGCCAGCGGTCAACTGGACTGGCCTGACGTGGTCAAGTCTCGCGACGGCTTGCCTGAACAGCTCAAGGCGCGCTATCGCGTCTATCCCTATTTGCACGAAGAGCTGTTCGCGGCAATGGCTGTGGCTGACGTGGGCCTGGCTCGGGCCGGGGCAGCGACGACAGCCGAATTTCCGGCTGCTGGCCTGCCCAGCATCCTGGTTCCTTACCCATATTCGGGGCAGCACCAGGAGCTGAACGCGGACTTTATGGCTGCGCACGGGGCCGCCGTGCGTCTGGACGATGCCGATCTCGGCACCCAGCTAGAGCCCACCGTGGTGCGGCTGCTCGATGACGATGCGGCGCTGGAGCGAATGGGAAAAGCGGCTCGATCTCTTGCCAGGCCTGATGCCGCGCACCGCCTGGCTGGGGAACTGCGCCGTCTGGCGCAGGGTCTGCCTCCCGCGTCGGATATCTCTGACCGCGAGGGACAGAGGAGTGGAGAAACAGCGCGATGACACTGCCGATCGAATACTCGGACCTGCTGACGTTGGTTCTGGCGCTTTTTGCCTTCATCGGTCTGATGCGAGGATGGTACAAAGAGGGCATCACCTCCTTGTTTGCCACGGCACTGGCCATCCTGGTCTGGAAACCCGAAATGGCGCGCAAGTTCGTCGAAATGGTCAACAGCGTGATCAAGCTCTTTGTCATGTTTTTCCAGGCCGGGTTCAGCCTGGACCCTGGCAAGCTGGTTGCGCAGAGCGTGGATCCAGGCACGCTCATCGATCCGGATTCCTATCGAGTGTACGTCGTCATCACCGTGGCCCTGTTGATCGCCTCGTACTTTATCGGGGAGGCCACGTTCAAGGGCAAGGTCCTACCGCTGAGCCGGCTGCTCGGCGGGATCCTGGGGGCGTTCAACGGCTATATGATCCTGTCCTTGATCAAAGAGTACATGGTCAACTATATGAGGGCCAAGAACCAGCTCTATGTGGCCTCGGATCAACTGTCGATCCAGATGACAGAGGTGCCCCCGAGCAATATCTTTGCCGGGCCGAGCATCATTTTCATATTCGTCGTGCTGATCGGCGTGATCGCGCTCTTGATCGCTGGTGATCGGCTCAAGCTGCCGCTAAAGTGAGGGATTGTGAACGGGCCAGGGCGTACCACACGCGTACACTGCGTTGGGATAGGGGGCATCGGCATCTCGGCGATTGCCCGGGTCCTGTTGGAGCGGGGAGTGCAGGTGACGGGCTCTGATCTGTCCATCTCTCCCGTGGCCCACGCCCTGGCCGACTCGGGCGCGGTGATCTTTTGCGGACATGACGCCTCTCACGTAGGCGATGCCGATGCGGTGCTCGTCTCTTCCGCGATTCCTGGGGATAACCCCGAGGTGCTGGAAGCACAAGAGCGGGGCATTCCGATCTACAGGCGGGCCGAGTTTCTGGGACAGTGGATGGCCGACAAGGTGGGAGTCGCCGTCGCTGGCACGCACGGCAAGACCACCACCACGAGTATGGTCGTCTGGATCCTGACCCAGGCCGGCCTGGATCCAACCTTCATCGTCGGTGGGATCATCGCAGCGCTGGGCACGAACGCCCACGCTGGGGTGGGTCCGCACTTTGTCATTGAGGCGGACGAATACGACCATATGTTCCTGGGCCTGAAGCCCACGGTGGCGGCGATCACGCACCTGGAGCACGATCACCCGGACTGCTACCCGACCTTTGGGGACATGGCCGCCGCTTTTGAGCAGTTCGTGGGTCTCGTTCCGGCGACTGGCATGATCGTCGGCTGCGCGGACCAGCCCGCAGTCGCCGCGTTGCTGGACGGCATCCTCCATCCGCGAGGCCGCGAACGGCAGGAACCGGGAGCGGCGGTGTTCACCTGTGGACTGGGGGACACGAGCGACTGGCGGGCCTTCGAGGTGAGGCCCAACGCGCTGGGAGGGCACGATTTTGAGGTCCGCCGGCAGGGAAGGCACTGGGGTCAGGTGCGGCTGCAGGTACCCGGCGTGCACAACGTGCAGAACGCGCTTGTCGCCGCGGTAGTGACGGATTGGCTGTCTGTGGATGCGGGGTCGATCTGTGAAGCACTGGCCTCTTTCACGGGCGTGGATCGCCGGTTCCAGGTGCGCGGCCATGTGGGCGGGCTCACCGTCATCGATGACTATGGGCACCATCCAACCGAAATCAGGGCGACGCTGGACGCCGCCAGGGCAAGGTATGGGGAGCGTCCTCTGTGGGCTGTGTTTCAGCCGCATACGTACAGCCGCACAAAGGCACTGTGGAACGACTTTGCGATCAGTTTCGAGCAGGCAGACCACGTGGTCGTACTCGACATCTATGCTGCCCGAGAGAAGGACACCCTGGGCGTGTCCGCAGCGGACCTTGCCGGGCAGATGGTGCATCCCGACGCTCGGTACCTTGGCGGCCTGGATGCCGCTGCCGAGTATGTCTTGACTCACGCCGAACCGGATGCCGTGATCGTCACGCTCAGTGCCGGGGACGGCAATCAGGTCGGTTCGCACGTGCTGGAAAAGAGGGGGGTATCGCCGAGCATAGTGAGTTGTCAGGAGTATGAGTGAGGAACTGGTGGCTTTACAGGCGGAACTGGTGCAAGCCGGACTGTCAGTGACAAGAGACGAACCGATGAGCGCACACACCACCTATCAAGTGGGTGGACCGGCAGATCTGTTCGCGATCGCGACTGGCGAGGAACAGCTCCTCTTTGCCCTCCAACGTGCGCGCACGCTGGGAATCCCGTCGTTTTTGCTGGGGGGTGGGACTAACCTTCTCGTGGCGGATGCGGGCATTCGTGGACTTGTGATCGCTTACCGGGGGGGCAGGCACACGTTCCGCGACGCAGACGGTGAGGTTCTCCTGTGGTCCGAGGCGGGCGCCCCCCTGAAGGAACTGGCTCGCGAAAGCGTCTCTCACGGGCTGTCCGGCCTGGAGTGGGCCGTAGATATCCCGGGCACGGTTGGTGGCGCGGTCGTCGGCAACGCCGGCGCCTACGGCGGGTATATCTGTGACTGCCTGCGCTCGGTCCGGGTGCTGGAGCCCGATGGCACCGTACATGAGCTGGGAAAGGCGGACGTCACGTTCGGGTACCGGTGCAGCAAGTTCAAGCAGCAGGCGCGCGAGGAGAGGAGCATTGTCCTGGACGTCACGCTGGCCCTGCGCCCGGGCGACGCTGCCGAGATCCGGGAACGGGCCGCTCAGTGCACAAAGAGACGCTGGGAGCGACATCCGCCAGAGCCAAGCTGTGGGTCGGTGTTCAAGCGTACCGACAACTACCCAGCCGGGTTCCTGATCGAGCAGAGCGGACTGAAAGGCGAGCGGCGGGGCAATGCCATGATCTCTCCCAAGCACGCGAACTTTATCGTCAATCTGGGTGACGCGCGGGCGACCGATGTCCGGGCGCTGATCGAGCTGGCTCGCGAACGGGTAAAGACACAATTCGGCGAGGAGTTGGAGCTAGAGGTAGAACTGGTTGGCCAATGGTAGAGACTCAGGACGCGAACTCCCAACACAGAAGGGTCTGCATCGGGGTGTTGTTCGGCGGTCGTTCAGGGGAGCACGAAGTCTCCCTGGCATCGGCGCAGTCCATTATCGATAACATCGACCAGACCCAGTACGAGGTAGTTCCCATTGGGATCACCAAGGAGGGCGAGTGGATCGTGGGCGGCGATCCAATGAAAGCGCTCACCTCTGGGATAGCTTCCGCGAGCAGTCCGGCGGCGCTGCTTGCCGATCCCTCGCGCCGGGGACTGTGGAACATTCGCTCTTCCCCTGATGAGCAACAGGTTGGCGAGCGATCGCGAGAGCAGGCGATCACGGCTGTGCGCCTGGCCGAACTGGATGTGATCTTTCCCGTGCTCCACGGCACCTATGGCGAAGATGGTACCGTGCAGGGACTGCTCGAACTGGCTGGCGTGCCCTATGTGGGCTGTGGCGTGTTGGCATCGGCGGCGGCTATGGACAAGGTCATTGCCAAGAACATCTTTGTGGCGCACGGACTGCCCGTACTTCCCTACGCCGTGATCACGCGCAAGGCGTGGCGAAGGGACCCCGAAGCGGTGATCGCAAGCATCGAGGACAGCCTGCCCTACCCGGTATTCGTCAAGCCAGCAAACCTGGGAAGCAGCGTGGGCATCAGCAAGGCGCACGACCGGACAGAGCTTCCCGATGCCCTGGATCTGGCTGCCCGGTATGATCGAAAACTGGTGATCGAGCAAGGGATTGAGGCACGCGAGATCGAGGTCAGCATCTTGGGCAACGATGACCCGATTGCCAGTATTCCGGGCGAGGTTGTCCCGTGTCGTGAGTTCTATGACTACCAGGCCAAGTACATCGATGACGATTCGGAGCTGCTGATCCCGGCTCCACTGGATGCAGAGACCACTGCAGAGGTCCGGCGGATGGCGGTCGCTGCGTACAAGGCCCTGGACTGCGCAGGGATGGCGCGGTCCGACTTTTTGCTGGATAAGGTCACCGGCGAACTATGGGTGAGCGAGCTGAACACCATCCCTGGCTTTACCAAGATCAGCATGTATCCCAAGCTGTGGGAGGCAACGGGCCTCTCCTATCCTGAGCTGATCGACAGGCTGATCGAATTGGCTGTCGAGCGGTTTGAGGACAAGAGCCAGTCCGAGACAACATTTACCGTCAAAGAGGGCGCATAACACCGTTATGAGAATGCCCGCTTTGCCCTGGGTCGAGTGGGGGGCGCTTGTGCTGAACACCAACCGCCGTTCTGGAAGACAATCAAGGAGAAGGACCACAGGAAGACCGCTGAGCCGGCGAGTCCGGCGGCGGCGCCGGTCACGCTTTGAGACGACTGCTCAAGCCGCAAGGTTCACTGTTCGCCGGCGCGCGTCGCCGGCCTGGGACGCGAGCGTTTCCTTTGATAACCTGGTCGAGAAGAGGAAACCGCGCCGCAAGTCCCAGAACCGGCGTTCCAAGGCCCGCCTGGCCAAAGAGCGCAAAGAAGCGCAGAGAGGCCGGTTCCGGGCGGCGGTCCTGGCGCCAGGCGGCGAGCTGGTTCGCGCAAAGGGCAGGGTGGCCTTCAGTGTCCTCGTCCTGGTGCTGCTCGGGTGGGGGCTTGTCTGGTTCTTTGCGTCCGATCAGTTCTATGTCACTCGCATTGAGGTCACTGGAAACCAGCGGGTAGCGACGGAGACCATCCTGGCAGCGAGTGGAGTCCACGGCTATAGCATTTTCTGGGTGAATCCCCAAAAGGTCGCAGACTCGATTACCAGGTCTTTGCCGCCCATTGGTCAGGTTCGTGTCCAGTACAGCCTGCCGAACCACGTGGCCCTGCAAATCCAGGAGCAAGGGGGGCAGGTGATGTGGCAGGTAGCCGGAAAGCGCTACTGGGTGGACGATGAGGGGTACCTGCACCCGGCCCAAGGTCAAGATGAGCCCGAGCTCCTGGTCAGAGACATCCGTCCTGGGCTGCCGACCCAGGTGGAGACAGACGCTCTGGTCGCCGCCTTGCAGATTACTGAGCTGCTTCCTGACCTGCAGGTGATGGAGTATGCTCCGGTCACCGGGCTGCGCTTTACACACGCACGGGGTTGGGTGGTGTACTTGGGCACGGGCAGCAATATGGCGCGTAGGGTAACCCTATTGGAGGCCGTGCAAGGCAAGTTCTCAGAGCAGAACGCGCGCCAGCCAACGCTGATCGACCTCAGGTTCCCGGACAGCCCGTACTACCGGTTTTCCAGTGAGGGGGCAGGAGGGATGTGAGCATGTGGCTGCCGCTGATCGGGTTGCTGGTGGGGCTGATCATCGGGTCTCTGTTCTCGGTCACCATACCGATCGAATATGCGCGCTATACGGCTCTGGCTATCCTGGCCGCACTGGATTCTGTGTTTGGGGCGCTGCGTGCCGATATGGAGGGCCAGTACGATAACCTGGTCTTTGTAAGTGGATTCACCGTCAACGCAGTGTTGGCTGCGCTCTTGACCTTCTTGGGAGATCGATTGGGCGTCGAACTATACTATGCAGCGATTGTAGCGTTTGGTGTGCGAATGTTCAACAACCTGGCCATCATCCGCCGCCTGTTGGTTGCTCGTGCCCGAGTGTGGTGGCGGGGACAAAAGGCGACCTGGTGAACGCAAAGCGCTCACGGGGCGAGAAGGTGGTGTAGGGGCACACCTTAGGAGGTCTATGTGGAAAAGACGATAGCCAGCATTGACGTCGGCACTACCAAGGTCTGTACCTTGGTAGGCGAGGTCAATGAGCTGGGGGTGCTGCGCATCGTAGGAGTGGGGGTGAGCCCCTCTCGTGGCTTGCGGAAAGGGGTTGTCGTCAACGCAAACGAAGCCGCCGACGCGATTATTGCTTCTGTGGAGCGAGCGGAACGTATATCAGGCTACCAGGTCACACGGGCCTACACGGGCATTGCCGGCATGCACATTGCGTCGCAGAACAGCCGAGGGGTCGTGGCGATTCCGCACGGCGACCAGGGGATTACAGACCAGGATGTTTCCCGTGCGCTGGATGCCTCCCAGGCCATCTCTATCCCAGAGCACCACGATGTCATCCACGTCGTGCCCAGGGGATTCTCCATAGATGGGCAGGAAGGGGTGAGCGACCCGCGCAGTATGTTCGGAGCGCGGCTGGAAGTCCAGGTTCACCTGGTCACCGGATCGACGTTGTCCATTCAAAACCTGGTCAGGTGCATCAACTCACTCAACATCGAAGTAGACGAGCTGATCCTGGCGCCGCTGGCTTCGGGCGAGGCCGTATTGACCAGCACTGAGCGTGCGATGGGGGTTGCTCTGGCAGATGTCGGCGGGGGGACGACCGATATCGCCATCTTTATAGAGGGAAGCGTCTGGCACACCGCGATCTTGCCTGTTGGGGGTCACCACCTGACGAATGACATCGCGATCTGCCTGCGTACGCCATTCGATGAAGCAGAGGAGGTGAAGAAAAAGTACGGACACGCGGATCCCACCGAAGTGCCCGAGGACGAAACGTTGGACATCGCGGCCTTTGGCGAAGAAGTACACCAAAGGGTCTCGCGGCGACAACTGGCGGAGGTCCTCAACGCACGGGTCGAGGAGATCGCGACAATGATCCTGCAAGAGATCAAGCGTTCGGGGTACGACGGCCTGCTTCCGGCAGGCGTGGTGCTCTGCGGAGGCACTGCCGAGCTGCCGGGGATCCGCAACGTCGTCCGCAACGTGATCGGGCTTCCTGTTCGCGTAGGCCGCCCTCAAGATCTGCAAGGGCTTGTGGATACCCTGACCAGTCCTGCGTATGCGACCAGTGTGGGATTGCTGATGTGGGGCCAGAACCACAAGCCGGTGGTCGTACGCTCACATCCACACAGAACATCCTCGGGCAAAGGGGTGTTGAGGTGGTTCCGCAACCTGCTACCAGGATGAGAGGGAGGAACGAGTGGAGATTGTTGAGAACATTGCGCCCATGAGGGCAAGATAATGAGAGGAGACAAAGACATGGACTATCGAGGGAACGAAACGACGGAAAACTTTGCCCGGATCAAGGTGTTGGGGATCGGCGGCGCTGGGTCGAATGCCGTGAATCGCATGATCGAGGAAGGGATTCAGGGAGTCGAGTTCGTCGCGATCAACACGGATTCGCAGGCCCTGATGCTTTCGAATGCGCCGCAGCGCATTCGTATTGGTGAAAAGCTGACCAAGGGGCTTGGGTCGGGTGGAGACGCGGAGGTGGGACGCAGGGCTGCCGATGAATCGAGCGATGAGCTTTACGAGGTCCTCCGCGGGACCGATATGGTGTTTCTCACCGCTGGCATGGGTGGGGGCACCGGTACCGGCGCTGCTCCGATTGCGGCCGCTATCGCACGAGAGGTAGGTTCACTGGCCATTGGGGTAGTGACCAGGCCTTTCGCCTTTGAGGGGTCCAAGCGTCGCCAGGTGGCGGAGGAAGGGATCGCCAAGCTGAAAGAGGAGGTGGACACGCTGATCGTGATCCCCAACGATCGCTTGCTCCAGATCGTGGACAAGCGCGCCTCGCTGCAGGATGCTTTCCGCCTGGCTGACGATGTCCTGCGTCAGGGCATTCAGGGCATCTCTGAGCTGATCACCATTCCTGGCCTGATCAACCTGGACTTTGCGGATGTGCGCTCGATCATGAGCGAGGGCGGTGCAGCACTGATGGCTGTGGGCAAAGGCACCGGCGACACGCGTGCAACAGACGCAGCACGGGCAGCTATCTCCAGCCAACTGCTCGATGTGACCATTGATGGGGCTCGCGGCATCCTGTTTAACGTGACCGGTGGCAGCGACCTCAGCCTGTTCGAGGTGAACGACGCCGCCGAGATCATCCGAGAGACCGCGCATCCTGAGGCGAACATCATCTTTGGTGCGGTCATCGATGAGTCACTGGTGGATGAGGTGCGGATCACCGTGGTGGCGACTGGTTTCGAGACGGCGATTCCGGCTCCGCAGGCGCGCATCCGTTCGGTCGCGAGCCGGGCTCCCGCTGCGGAGACGCGGGCAGAGCCTCAGGAGCAGGCACCTCGGGAACGCCGCACCGCGCCACGGCGGGTCGAGTTTCAAGTGCCGCAGTTTTCGGGGAATGACGAGCTGGACATTCCGCCTTTCCTGAGACGCCGCTGAGGCAGGGATTCGCGGGGCGCCTCCAGGTCAAGGATCTGGTCAAGCCTGCTGCGCCGCTAGGGACAGAGCGGGGGGACCTCAAAGGTACAGGTGGCACGGATGCCCCTTGTGCCTTTGAGGGATTCTCCGATCCTATTGACAAAGGACCGGCTCCACACGAGGTGTGCGGGTATGGGGCCCTCTTGACGGGCTGCCGCACTCTCTCTGACCCGACTGCCTGGAGAACCGGTGCGAGGAAAGGCGCTCGCAGAAGCCTTGGTGCCTGGGCTGGCTCGGCGCACTCTGGCAGACTGCCTTTGAATGGGATTGTGCTTACGCGAGGTCTGTGACCCTCTGGCGGTGGGCGATCAGGACCACGACGGACCGTCCGCCGACGAGGTAGGTGTTTCCATCGACTGCTGGTTCTTGCCCCTCCTCGACAGCGTCGTCTGGAGAGGGGAGGGAGGTGTTGACGGCACGCAGCCACTGCCCGCCACCTGGACAAGGAGGAAGCTCGAACTCCAGGTCTTCCCAGTAGGCATTGAACATGAGGTGGATGTCGTCGCCTTGTTCCTTGCCACTGAGTGTGACGGCGATGCTGTGCGAGATGTGCCGCCAGTCTGGTTGCCCGAGCTTGACCCCGTGCCAGGCGATGTGCTCTTGCGCCTGACCGTCTGGCGACGCGGTGGGCTGGCCTTTTCCCCCATTCCCATTCCGTAGGTCGGGGAGATGGATCTCTAGGTTGAGGGCTGGATGCTCCCGGTTGAGGCGGATCAGGCGCTTCGTGAAGCGGAGCAAGCCCTGGTGCTCCTCGACCTGCTCCCAGTTGAACCAGCTTGTATCGTTGTCCTGGCGGTAGGCGTTGTTGTTCCCACGCTGCGTACGTCGGACCTCATCGCCGAACAGGAGCATGGGTGTTCCCTGCGAAACCAGAAGGATAGCCAACGCGTTCTTGATCTGCCGCTCGCGCAAACGCTCTATGTCTGGATCGTCCGTTGGCCCTTCGTGCCCGCAGTTCGAGCTGTAGTTCTCGTCGGCGCCGTCTCGATTGTCTTCTCCGTTGTCCTGGTTGTGTTTCTCGCGGTATGAGACCAGGTCGTTGAGCGTGAATCCGTCGTGGCAGGTGACAAAGTTGATGCTCCGGTAGAGGGCGTGGTCTGGTGCTGTGTACAGCGCAGGGCTGCCGATGATGCGGTCCGCAAAGTCTATCACTGTGCCTTCGTCTCCCCGGAGGAAGCGGCGCACATCGTCGCGATAACGCCCGTTCCACTCTGCCCAGCGATGACCGATGAACGTGCCGACCTGGTACAGACCTGCGGCATCCCAGGCCTCGGCGATGATCTTGGTGCTGACGAGCCGAGGGTCTGACTCGATGTCCCACAAGATGGGCGGGCTGCGCATCGGCCGGCCCCACTCATCCCTCGTCAGCACCGAGGCCAGATCGAAGCGGAATCCGTCCACGTGCATCTGCTCTACCCAGTAGTGCAGGGCATCCATGATCAGCCGCCGCACGATGGAGTGGTTGCCGTTTAGCGTGTTCCCGCAGCCAGCATAGTCGCTGTACAGGCGTCTGTCCTCGGGATCGAGGAGATAGTAGGCGCGGTTCTCCAGTCCGCGGAAGGAGAGGGTCGGCCCCAGGTGATCGCCTTCGGCGGTGTGGCTGAACACGACGTCCAGGATGACCTCGATGCCGGCCTGGTGGAGGGCTTTGACCATGTCGCGGAACTCTCTGGTTGGCTG
>JADHXD010000094.1 GCA_016783145.1 Anaerolineae bacterium | reverse complement strand
AACTGGGGGGCATGTCGTCGAACTCGCCCGGCTGGTAGTGCCCGGGCTCCATATCCTCCGGGTCGTACATGCTGGCCCACGGTTCGGGGATGGCGTACGGCGGGTGGGGGTCAAAGAAGCTGGCCCAGAGAAAGAAGGGGGCACCCTCGCGGGCAGAGCGCTCGATGTGGGCCACGGTGCGTTCTCCCACCCAGTGTGAGTGATGGAACTCTTCCGGCAGGTCCCAGACCTGGCTCCCGCGCGTGTACTGCGGGCCGCGGTACTTGTCGTTTGGATCGCGCGGCCACTTCTGAAAGTAGTCCCGCCAGTTGGCGAGGCCCTTTTCCTCCATCCACAGCGCATAGTGCTGGCCGGCGTGCGACTCGTGGGCGTGCATGCGCGCGGTCTCGACGTGGTTAAAGCCATACCACGGGCCGTGAAATCCACGCCAGAAGTCCAGGTCGCGCAGGATAGGCTGGCACTCGATCGACTCGCTTCCCGGCGCGGAGGCCAGCGGCTGAAAGTGGGCCTTGCCAATGAGGACCGTGTTGTAGCCGTGCTCCTGGAAGAGGTCGCCGACGGTGGGCACGTCCTCGGGGAGCTTGACGCCGATGGTCCAGCAGCCGTGCCAGGCGGGATAGAGCCCGGTGAGGATCGTCGAGCGGGAGGGAGAGCAGACGGGGTTGTTGCAGTAGGCGCGGTCGAACTGTACGCCCTCCCGTGCCAGGCGGTCCAGGGCTGGAGTGCGGATCCGCGGGTTGACGGTACCCAGCGCGCTGTAATGCTGCTGGTCGGAGGTGATCAACAGGATGTTGGGCGGTGGCATATGGGGTTCCTTTCACAGGCCATGCAGGGCTACGCGTCGAGCCGCGCCCGGATGGCGTCGATAAAGCCCTCGGTGGAGGCCGCTTCCTCGACAGGGGGATCACAGACACGGGCCAGGTCCTTGGTCATGATCCCGCCCTCGATGGTTTCGACGACCGCCCTCTCCAGCCTCTGGCAGAAATCCACCACGTCTGGCGTGACGTCCAGCTCGCCCCGGCGGGCCAACGCTCCCGTCCAGGCGTAGATGGTCGCCGTCGCGTTGGTGGAGGTAGGCTCACCCCTGAGATGCGCATAGTAGTGCCTCTGCACCGTGCCATGCGCCGCCTCAAACTCCATCACCCCTGAGGGACTCACCAACACCGAAGTCATCAGCGCCAGGCTGCCAAAGCCCGAGGCGAGCATATCGCTCATGACATCGCCATCATAGTTGGCGCACGCCCACAGGATCCCTCCCTCGTGGCGGATGACGCGCGCCACCGCGTCGTCGATGAGCGTGTAAAAGTAGGTCACTCCGGCGGCCTCCATCTCGGCCCGATGCGCATCCACCTCCTCCTGAAACACGTCCCGGAAGAAGCCGTGATAGGTCTTGGAGATCGTGTCCTTGGTCGCGAACCACAGCGGCACCCTCTGGCTGATCGCGTACTGGATACACGCCCGGGCGAAACTACGCACCGATTCTTCCGTGTTATGGATGCCCTGCAGGACGCCGCCTTTCCCGGAGAATACGTGGATCGTGCGTCGAATTGACTCGCCGCCGTTTGCTGGCGTGTAGACGAGTTCCCCTGTCCCCGGGCCCGGCACCCGGATCTCTTGGTTCTCGTATACGTCGCCATATGCGTGTCGCCCGATGATGATCGGCTTTGCCCACGTGCGCACAGTGGGCGGGATGTTCTTGAGCACGATCGGCTGGCGAAACACGGTGCCATCCAGGATGCCACGGATCGTGGCGTTGGCACTGGGCCAGGCTCGCTTGAGGTCGTATTCCTCTACACGGGCCGCGTTGGGCGTGATCGTGGCACACTTGACCCCTACGCCATGCTCGGCAATGGCCTGCGCCGCTTCCACGGTAACGTGGTCATCCGTCTCATCCCGGTGCTCGACGTGCAGGTCATAGTAGATGGTCTGCATATCCAGGTACGGGAGGAGCAGCCGCTCCTTGACCAACCGCCACAAAATGCGCGTCATCTCGTCCCCGTCGATCTCGACCAGGGGGTTCCTCACTCGAATAGACATGTCTCTGGTTCCTCCGGTTTTGTATAGTTCAGCATACCACCCGCCATCAGGATCGCTCGCTGCCGGTCGGTCAGGTCATAGGCCAGGGGGATCTCTAGTCCTTTCGTCTGGTCGATCAACGCCAGAGCCTCGCCGCGTTCCAGACGGCCCCGGATGTCGGCTATGCTCACCTTGTCTCCGCTCTCGATCCGCGCATAGTCCGCAACGTCCCCAAAAGTCAGCGGCACGATGCCTACGTTGATCAGGTTGGCGACGTGAATGCGCTCGAAACTCTTGGCGATCACCGCCTTGACACCCAGGTACATGGGGCACAGCGCCGCGTGCTCCCGGCTCGACCCCTGTCCATAGCTCTCGCCAGCCACGATCAGGTTGTGAACGCCCCGGTCCCTGTTCTCCGCCGCTCGTGACGCAAACGTCGGGTCCACGTGCTCGAACACATACCTGGCGTACCTGGGCACGTTGGAGCGGAACTTCATGCGTGCTCCCGCAGGCATGATGTGATCGGTCGTGATCTTGTCACCCACCACGATCGTGATCTCGCCGGCGATGTCTGCCGGCAGCGGATCGCTGAGTGGGGGCTCACCGATATTCGGTCCGCGATAGACCTCGACACCCGCGTCTGGCCCGCTGGCGATGAACATGCTGTCATCTATCGAGAACCGCTCCGGCATATACACCTCAGGATAGGACATGTCCAAGTCACGCGGGTCCGTGAACACCCCGGTGATGGCCGCCGCAGCGGCGGTCGCCGGGCTGACCAGGTACACCTGCGCGCTCGCTGTGCCGCTGCGTCCCTCAAAGTTGCGGTTGTTGGTGCGCAGGCTCACGGCATCCGTCTGCGGGCTCTGGCTGTTGCCGATGCAAAAACCGCATGCGCTTTCCATGATCCGCGCCCCACTGTCGATCAGGTCGGCCAAGGCCCCCTCCCGGGCCAACATCTGCAGCACCTGGCGAGAGCCGGGAGCGATGGCCAGGCTCACGTCTGGGTGCACGCGCTTGCCCTTGAGGATGCGGGCCACGGTGATCATGTCCACGTAGGAGGAGTTGGTGCAAGAGCCGATCTCGACCTGATCGATCCGTTTCCCGGCAAAATCACGCACCGGCTTGACGTTGCCCGGGCTGTGCGGGTAGGCAGTCATTGGCTCGATGTCTCCCAGGTCCAGGTCGATGGCCCTGTCGTAGTCGGCCTCCTCGTCGGGCAGCAGCTCGATCCACTGGTCCTCGCGGCCTTGCGCAGCCAGGAAACGGCGGGTCTCCTCATCACTGGGAAAGATCGAGGTCGTCACGCCCATCTCTGCGCCCATGTTGGCGATGGTCGCCCGCTCGGGGACGCTGAGGGCGACAACGCCAGGGCCGCCGTACTCGATCACCCAGTCTACGTTGCCCTTGGTAGACAAGGTCTCCAGCATCTTGAGGATCACGTCCTTGGCGCTCACCCAGGGCCGGAGATGGCCTGCCAGCCGGACCTGGCATACCTTTGGGTAGGTCATGTAGAACGGGCCGCCCGCCATGGCCACGGCGACGTCCAGGCCGCCAACTCCCACCGCCAACATACCGATGCCACCGCCGGTCGGAGTGTGGCTATCGGCGCCGAGCAGCGTTTTCCCCGGCCGCCCAAAGCGCTCCAGGTGGACCTGGTGGCAGATGCCGTTGCCGGCCCGGCTGTATACAATGCCATACCGGGCGGCCACCGTCTGCAGGTAGCGGTGGTCGTCCGCATTCTCAAAGCCGATCTGCACCGTGTTGTGATCCACGTAACTGACGGACAGCTCGGTCTGGACGCGGTCCACTCCCAGTGCCTCGAACTGCAGGTAAGCCATCGTGCCCGTAGCATCCTGAGTAAGAGTCTGATCGATACGAACCGCGACCTGGCATCCAGGGCGCAGTTCGCCCTCAAGCAGGTGCGCGGCAATGATCTTGTGGGTCAGGTTCTGCTTCACTGTTTCGTGCTCCCTTTGCATCTGTTTCAGAAGGATGGTCGGAATGCCTGTCGCTCGCGGCTATCTCAACAGGACAACGCCCAGGGCCACGGCAATCACCAGGGCCACCGCAGGCACGATAGCGCGATAGAGACGCCCCCAGCTCGCTCCAAAGTAGTCTCGGGTCAGGGCCAGGCAGAGATGCAGCGGAGAGAGCAGGACACCGCTAAAGCTGCCGGCGAACATCCATACCCCGCCCGCAACGCGGTCTATGGCCAGCGTATCCATCAGTGGAGCAACCAGGGGCACACCAAGAGCCATCGCCGCCGGAGGCGCGCCGGTCAGCAGTCCGGTGACGAGGGGGACCAGGAAGGTGATCAGCAGCGGAGGCAGACCCAGACCGCTCATCGCGGCAGGAATGGTCTGCACCGCGCCAGCATCCTCGACGACCCGCTTAAAGATCATCACCCCCAGGATGGCCGAAAAGGTGCGCAGCGGAACGCTGTGCTTGAGCACGTCGAGCCACTGCCACGGACCGATGCGTTTCACCAGCAGGACCAGGAGGATGACCCCACACAAGCTGACCAGCATGTTGAGCTGCAAGACCACAACCAACAGGATGACCAGGGAGAGCGGCCACGTGCTGACGAACAGCTCACGCCAGGCAGTCCTCTTGGTCTGCCCGTTCTGCCCCAGGTCCTGTCGGGGGATGCCCAGCAAGCCCCACAGAACTCCCCCAATGATCGCCGCCAGCGACAGTGGATACGCCGCGCCGATGAACGTGGCCGGAGAGACCTCGAGCAGGGCGGCGACCATGAGCAGCGACGAGTAGAGCGGCCAGACGTACTCCATCGCGTGGCGAAACCAGTAGTTGACAAAGGTCTTGCGATCTGGAGAGACCTTGAGTTGGGTCCCGATGCCATCGACCATAGGCGCCGAGAACATCGCGCCTCCCAGCATAGGCATCAGGCCGATCAGCGCCGGGATCAAGGCCAGCACAACCCGGCTGTCAGAGACGACAACCTGCAGCGAGCTGACCATCTTGACCATGGAGTGGGTGCGATGGAGTAGCTCAGCCAACACCAGCACCAGGAACACCGCCCCGACCAGCTTGAGCGTTTCGTTGGCAATGAGACCCTGAAAGGCCGAGAGGACCATGGCCACGGGGGGGTAGGCAAAGAGCACGGCAGCAACCACACTGTCGAGCAAGAGTACCAGCCCCAGCTCCCACTTGCGCATCAGAAGGAGGACGGTCAGTGCCAGGATCACGGTGAGTTTGAGTAGGTCGAGCATCGGTTGAATACATTCCCCTGTGATGGATGATCCATGGACGGAGACGGACCTAATCGCACTCAGCTACCGACATCCAGAGAGCCTCACTGATAGCTGGCCGCCGGCAGCTGAGTGCCTGGGTCAGCAGTCCCTTGCCAGGCGTTTGCGTTCACGGTATCGGAAGGTGGACAGGTGGATCCTTGCCCTCGCGCGTCACCTGTGGGATCTGGCTGAGCTGCTCAGCAAAGAGCTCGCGCCATTCCAGGTCGGTCAGATCGCGCGTCTTGCGGTAGATGAGCACGACGGGGTGCTCATAGTCATAGAAGCTCTGATCGGCCTCCAAGTCTATCACCTCGAGCGAACCCAGACCCGGAAAAGCCGTGAACTTGGCCGCCAGCTCGTATCCCAGCCGCTCAGAGAAGAGCAACTGATAGTAGCGGATCTCGACCGGATATCGCCAGGGCAGCCGGATCACCGATTGGTAGAGGCGAGGCGTCGACAGGATCACATAGTCGGCGCGGCGCAGCGAGTCTACGATGTGTCCCAGCTTTTCCTCTGGGATCATATCGTGATAGATGTGCATCCACACATCTCGATCGGTAAGGCCGCTCGACGCACGATACAGGTCTTCTTGCGGCAGGTCGACCGGCAGTCGATCGCCCCACGCTTCCCAAGTGTAGGAAGAGCCAGGAGGCGCATGCTCGTAGAACCAGCGCGAAGCCGCCTGCCAGGGATGTTCCTGGGCATAGACGCGCACATAGGCCAGCGCCCACAAGACGGTCGGAAGAAGGACGATGGTCGGCAGGCCCCATCGCAGGACGACGGGCCTCGTCTCCTCTCCCCAGGCACGGCGCCAGCAAGCAGCCAACCATTCGCTGCCTCGCCACAGCAGATCGCCGGCCAACAGGCAGAGCACCGGCGTCAAGGGAAGCATGTAGCGCAGGAACTTGACCTCCAGGCGGGCAGTGTAGGCGAAGAAAGGGATCGCCCAGCCAAGCATGACCAGCAAGCCCGCGCGACGGGGGTCCTCCGACCATCGCCTGAGCGTGCACCGGACGTACGATGCCCAGCGGCGCAGGAGGGGCAAGGCGCTCGCAGCACAGCCCTCTCGCCCTGGCGGCTGAGAGCGCTCTGCTGGCCCACTGCGCCTGGCCCTCCACAGATCGACCCCCAGCCCGAGCGCCGAAACGATCGCCCCGGCTACTGCGGCGACGCCCAGCGGCCATCCCATTCCCCACACCACCAGGTTCTGAAGCTGAAAGAGATAGGGCGCGGTATTGACGTACTGGCGAGTGTATGGCCAGTCGGTCTCCCCGCTGACCATCTTGGCCTGGACGCCGATTGCGTGAGCGTAGGTGTAGGGATCGCGCAGCGCATAGTACTCGAACGTGGCAAAGGACACAGCCCAAAAGAGCACAGTGAGCGGCACGCAGTACGCCAGGAGGTCTTTGAGCGAACGCCTTCCACCTAGCCAGGCTGCAATGTAGGCAGCGGCGATGCCCGCTCCCAGGGTGATGCCATTGAACTTGCTGGCCATTCCCAGCCCGAGCATCAGGCCCATCCCGATCGCATCCCCGGTCTGTCCGCCCTGCGCAAAGCGGACCCCGAACAACAGGCCCGCGGTGAGCATGGCGGACATGAGCAGGTCAACGGTCATGAAATGGGAAAGCTGGATATGCAGCACGCAGGCCGCCAGCAGCGCTGCCCCCAGCAGTGCCGCCGGCACACCGATCGCCCGCCGACCCATTCGGTACGCCCAGGCGACGGTCAGCAGCGAAAAGAGCGCGGTGATCATGCGCCCGATGACCCCGAAGGCACGATGGCTGTCCCACGTGGGATCGCCCGTGAGCCACGAGAGCACGACCGCCACAGCCCGGTAGAGATACACTGGCAGCGTGCCGTATGCCAGGTCGTAGTGCTCGCCGTCGGCATTGGGGATGAGCCGGCGAGGGTTGAGAGGACTGTGATCGGGATCGTTCAGCATGGCCCAGTCGGTCGGAGGGGGAATCGAGATACGCTGCATGGTGTTGGCCAGGTGGCGCTCGTCGGGGTGTGGATAGCCGGATATGCTGTCTTCCCAACGCAGGCCATAGAGCCTGAACCCGGCAGCGATCAACAGGATAAGGGTGAGCAGGATAGAGGTAAGGCGATTCTCTTTGGAGATGGGTTGGTTTGCAGACAGCAGTGTACGGCCCAAGTTTCCCACAGAAAACGCACGGTCGCGGCTAGAACAGAAAGGGCGTCACAAGGGCGAACAGCCCTTCCAGCGCCACGCCAATCAACAAGGCCACAGCAATGATCACGCCCGCCAACAGGCAGGCCACGGCAATGTTTCCATCCTTCAACTCGGACCATTCATCCAGGCGTGCCGTCAGGCGATCGAACATCCACAGTGAAAACAGGATCGCGATGACAGCCAGCGCCAAGCCGAGCAATAGCTGTATGGCCTGTACGCCAAGGGCAACGATCAGCCGCGAGGTGCCCACGTCCCAGCGGTCCACTGGCATCCTGAGCGCCGGACGCAGCACCCAGGCCACCGCCACGATCATCGCTCCCAGGACGATGCCGATGGCGGCGTTGCCCTTGCGCAGCTCTTCCCACTCGTCAATCCCTCGCGTCGCCCGGTCAAAGAGCACCACGCTCATATAGATGGCCACAACCCCCAGGAGCACAGCGACCAGCAATTGGGCGAACATCAAGATAGGATAGCCCCAGTCCATCGTCCTTTCTCCTCTCTATGGGTTCTGCCCCTCGGTAGGCTCAGAACGGCCGGTTTCGAGTTCCAGTTTCCAGGTACACGTACCGTATTGTACTCAGAAAACCACCCTGACGCAAGCTTGAGCGGCGGCTCGAGGGATCGGAGCATGGGCAGGAATCACGATCCACAAAAAGGTGTTGGGCTGCGGTCCCTCGCCAGGGGTGGGGCGTCGCGGCAGAGATCCCGGCCACGAACCACGACCGGACGCAAAAACGCCCCCTGCGGAAGGAGGGGGCGTTTGTTGCATACGCGCCTGCCGGATCAGGATAGATAGTCCCGCAATTGCCGGCTGCGACGAGGATGGCGCAACCGGCGCAGCGCCTTCCCCTCGATCTGGCGGATGCGTTCGCGCGTCAGGCCGAACTTTTGACCCACCTCTTCGAGCGTATAGCTACGTCCGTTCTGCAGGCCAAACCGCAAGCGCAAGATACGTGCCTCGCGAGGAGTCAGGGTGCTCAATACCTCTTCCACCTTATCGCGCAGCAGATTCTGGTATGCGCTCTGCGTGGGCGTTGGAGCGCTATCGTCCTCGATGAAGGAACCCAGCTCGCTGTCCTCCTCCTCGCCCACGGGCCGCTCCAACGAAAGAGGACGCCAGGACACCTTCAGCATCCATCGCACCTTGCGCGGCTCCAGATCCATCTCCGCTGCGATCTCCTCGGGCGTAGGCTTGCGCCCGTGCTCCTGCTCAAGCTGCCGGGCCGTCTTGTACAGACGCCGAATGCGATCGCTCATGTGCACGGGCACACGGATGGTCCGTCCCTGGTCGGCGATAGCACGGGTGATCGTCTGCCGGATCCACCACGTCGCGTATGTGCTAAAGCGGTAGCCTCGCTTGTAGTCGAACTTTTCCACGGCTTTCATCAGACCCAGGTTCCCCTCCTGGATCAGATCCAGGAACGGCACGCCGCGTCCCATGTACTTTTTGGCGATGCTGACCACCAGCCGCGTGTTGGCCTTGATCAAATGCTCGCGAGCCAGCCGACCCTCTTCGATCACTACCTCCAGGCGATCCCGCTCGTCCAGGTTATGACCATTACGACGCAACGTGCGCTTCGCATCCAGCGCATCGCACAACTTCATCGCCAATTGCACCTCTTCCTCCAGAGAGAGCAGAGGCACACGAGCCATCTCTTTCAGGTAGAGTCCCACCGTGTCGTCGCTCGAGATTCCGCTCAAGTCGAACATATCCTGGCTGGCCGCCTCCTGCATTGCGGCCGCCGTCTGACTTGCCGCAAACTCGTCTAGCGTGAGTTCTGGTTCTGGGGTATCTTCTTTGTCGTCATACACCTCAATCCCTGCCTCATTTAAGCGAAGGAAGACCTCTTCCACCTGGTCCAGCCGTTCTTCCGGGTCTGGAAACGCCTCTAGCACCTCCCCCATAGTCAGGTAGCCCTGCAATTCTGCCTTTTCAATTAGGAGGCCAACCAAGTCCTCGTCTTGAATCAAGAAATCCGTCATCAACTTTCTGCTCCATCATCCATCAGGGCTTTGAGAACAGCCAGACGAGGATCGATCTCGTCTGGCTGGCAATCACACGGCCCTTCGTTCAGGTTCCTGCCACACTCGGGACACAGTCCCAAACAGTCGCGCCGACACAAAGTCTGCATGGGCATAGAAACAATGACCAGCTCTCGCAGAACCGGTTTCAAGTCCACATGGTGTTCAGCGTCGATCGGATAGACCTGCTCGCCTTCCGGAACGTGCACGTGCGGAAGGTGAAAACGCTCGTCCAGCTCAACCTCAATCGTCTCTGAGGCGGGAAAGAGGCAACGTGCACATTCAAGATCAACATCTATCGACAGAACGCCCGTAGCCCACACACCCTCAGCAGTCCGCACAAGTCGCAGACGACCCTGGACAGCGTCCACGGCCAGGTCATCGTCCAAACAACAGAAACCCAAGCTGAGCTCAATGTCAGCTTGAGTGCCTAGTGGTTCCTTGAGAAATTGTGCGATATCAACCCGCATTGCCGGTGCCTCACACAGCAAAGCTTGACGGCCCCCCATTCCTTTGCCTGTCCCAGACCGGCACGCTGTCACCAGAGCGCCTCAATTATAACACAGGAACGAGACCTCGTCAAGGTCTTGGAGAGAACTTTTAATCTTTCTTATGTCAAGTATGGCCAGCGGCCCGCCTTGCGGATTCAGGAAAAACGAGTACAATGGGACCCAACCAATGGGTGACATCCGGACAGCACAGCGGATGCACCCCGCCTGCAAGGAGTCCAGAGTGAAACGAGTTGTCCTTTTCTTGGTCTTGGTCCTGTGTCTATCTGCTTCTCGTCCTGGCGCGTTGCGTGCCGCGCCCCCTGCCCAGCAAGTGCAGAGCAAGTGCCTGATCAGCGCGCCGATCAGCGGCAGCCAGCTCCGCGGACAGGTTTCCGTTGCTGGTTCGGCCACGCACGCCAACTTTACCTGGTACCAGGTCGGGTACGCCCCCGAACCCAACCCAACCGGGGAATGGAAGTTCTTTTACAGCAGCGAAACGCCTGTGCCCAGCGGTCAATTGGCCGTATGGGATACGATCGCGATTCCGGACGGCGCCTACCAGCTCATCCTCGAGGTGCACCGCAAGGACGGCGGCCTGGACATCTGCTTTCTCAAGCAGCTACGGGTGAACAACACAGCGCCAACGCCCACCGCCACTTTTACCGCAGCGCCTCTGCCAACCGCCGTCGATTCGCCTACGCCACTTCCCACGTCTGAGGACACGCCGACGGTCACCATCGAGCAGCCGCCCACGGCAACACCCCGGCCCACCCCAACCTACTCGGCAGTCACGAACCCCACTCCAACTCCAGAGATGACGGGCATCAAGCTGCCCATCGATCCGGCAAGCGTTCGAGACGCATCGTGCCGCGGAGCACAGTTGGCTGTCCTGGCGTTCGTGCTCGTGGGGCTCTACTTTGCCATCCGCGGCGTGACGGTCAATAGCGTGCGCAAGATGTGGAAGCCAGAAGACAGCGACGGATTCTACCGCAGAAGGCCCAGGGAGCACTAAATCCCGCGCGGGGGACGTTCCATACCCACGACCGGATCAAGTTCGAAGCACGATCCGGAACACATGCCCGGCTCGCCACAGGGTCAACGGGACGCGCGAACCAGGGACGATCTGAGAGGCGATCGCGTGAACGTCGTTCGCGCTGCGCACTGGCCGCTGTGCCATTTCGATGATCAGGTCCCCTTTGAGGATGCCCGCCCGATCGGCAGGTGTATCGGCTCCGACGTGCCCCACGTACGCTCCCGGCGGCCGGTCCTCTGCCCGCCGAGCGTCAGCGACCGCGACCCCCAGGACGATCCCTTGCACGCGGCGCGGAAAGAGCTGGTTCAGGCGCTCCAGATCGAGATCGACGATGGCTCGGCCACCGATACAGAGCGTAGGCACACCGCTCTGCCCGCTCACGCGAACCATCTCAAGCCTGGCCTCTCGATCCTCCGACACATCGTGCACCTGGAACTCGACGTCTCTCCGAACCATAAAGTCGTACACTTGACGGCAGGTAGGATCGGTGCGTGTCACATACAAGACAATGCGCGCAGGGTTGGCTCCCGACATGTCCGTTCCTCAAAGGCACCAGATGTGTGTCCACATGTGTCTCACCACGCCCGTCAAAGGGGGCGCTCACATTCGGCGAGAAGGCAATTATACCAGCAAAGGATGGGAAACTCAAAGCTATGTACGAGATCGTCGGCAAAGAGAATCTCACCCCCGTTACCAGGCTGTACCAGGTGTATGCGCCGGCAGTCGCACGCAAGGCCCGGGCCGGCCAGTTTGTGATCATCCGCACTCACGAAAAGGGGGAGCGGATCCCGCTGACGATCGCCGACTCTGACCGGCAGGGAGGGACGATCACACTGGTCGTGCAGGAGGTGGGCAAGACGACGATGCAGATGGGCACAATGCGGGTTGGCGATGCCCTTGCCAGCTTGACAGGGCCTCTCGGCCGGCCCAGCGAGATCGAAAAGTATGGCACAGTGATCTGTGTGGGAGGCGGCTTTGCAGTGGCCCCGATCTATCCCATCGCCCGGGCGCTGAAAAGGGCGGGCAACACGGTCCTCTCTATCATCGGCGCGAGGAACAAGGATCTGCTCTTCTGGGAGGAAAAGCTGCAGGCCGTCAGCGACAAGCTGATCGTCTGCACGAACGACGGTTCCTACGGGCGTGAGGCCCTGGTCACCGCCCCCCTCAAAGAGATCCTGGAGGCGGGGCAGAGGATCGACCGCATCTGGGCCATCGGCCCGGCGATCATGATGAGGTTCTGCGCGCTGACAAGCGAGCCGTTCGGCGTGCGCACGATCGTCAACCTCAACTCAATCATGGTGGACGGCACCGGCATGTGCGGTGCATGCCGGGTGGAGGTAGGCGGCCAGACCCGCTTTGCGTGCGTGGACGGCCCCGAGTTCGACGGGCATCAGGTGGACTGGGACCTGGTATTGGCCCGCCAGCACATCTACCTGGAGCAGGAGAAACAGGCTGTGGACAGGTGGGAGCGGGAACAGCGGCATCGTGGCTGTTCCGCAGCCTAGCACATACCGATCAAGCAGGTCGAGCGCAGGCCAGCGCGGCGAACGCCGTCGCACGGGACCAGGACATTCGAAAGGAGTAGAGATGGCACAGGTCACGATCGATCCACAGGACGAGATCGGCACCATTCACCCGACCATCTATGGGCATTTTGCCGAGCACTTGGGGCGCTGCATCTATGATGGGATCTGGGTCGGGGAGGATTCTCCCATCCCCAACACAGATGGTTTGCGGAACGATGTCGTCGAGGCGCTGAGAAAGCTCAAGCCGCCCGTGATCCGCTGGCCGGGAGGCTGCTTTGCCGACGACTACCACTGGCAAGACGGGATCGGGCCGAGAGAGACACGTCCCCGCCGGGTCAACATTCACTGGGGGCAGGTGGTCGAGACCAACGCCTTTGGCACGCAAGAATTCGTGCGCCTGTGTCGCCTGGTCGGCGCCCAACCCTACATCTGCGGAAACGTTGGCTCGGGGACCGTGCGCGAACTGCGCGAATGGGTCGAGTACTGCAACTATGACGGGGACAGCACGTTGGCCCGTCAGCGCGCTGTAGATGGCAGTCCCGAACCCATGGAGGTCATCTACTGGGGCGTGGGCAACGAAAACTGGGGGTGCGGCGGTAGCTTTTCTCCCGAAGACTACTGCACCGAGTTTCGGCGCTATGCGACGTTTGTGCGCAACTATGGCCGGCGGCTCTACGCCATCGCCTGCGGGCCTTCGGGCAATGACATCGAATGGACGACGCGCTTTTTCCGCAAGCTGTATCGAGACTACCGTGGATTCCGCAACATCCACGGCTACTCGGCACACTACTACTGCGGCACTGCGGGCACGGCGACCGAATACACGGTCGATCAGTGGTACGAGCTGATCGCCAAGGGGCTCAAGATGGAGAGGCTTGTCGTCCAGCAGCGAGCGGCGATGGACGCCTATGACCCGGAGCGAGCGATCGGCCTGATCGTGGACGAGTGGGGCACCTGGCACCCGGTGGAAAAGGGCACGCACCCGCGCTTCCTGTACCAGCAGAACACGATACGCGACGCACTGGTTGCGGCGACGACACTGGACATTTTCAACCGCCATGCCGACAAGGTGGTCATGGCCAATATCGCACAGACGGTGAACGTGCTGCAGGCGATGATCCTGACCCAGGATGAAAAGATGCTGGTCACGCCGACCGGCTGCGTGTACGAGATGTACGCACCGCACCAGGGGGGCACGGCGGTCCGGGCGCGGATCGAGACCGAGGCAGTGACCTATGCACAGGGGGAGGACGAGGGTCAGGTCCCGCTGGTGGCGGGCAGCGCTTCGCTCAAGGGAAAGACCTTGTTCGTCACCCTGACCAATACTCACGCCAAGGACGAGGTCGCGGTGACGATCCACTTGCTCGGCGGCGCCGCGGCAGTCGGAGGGACCGCCCGCGTCCTGACCGGCGAGATCCACGCACACAACACTTTCGGAGAGCCAGAGCACGTCTGTCCCGAACCGCTGGACATCGACGCGTCCGGTCCTTCGTTCAAGCTGATGCTGCCGCCCGCCTCGGTGATCGCGGCAGAGGTCGCCTTGTCTTGATGTCCGACTGCCAAGCGGCTGTCTGGCAGCCAACCGGCGCCAATCCGCCGGCCCCAAAGAGCAACGCCCTCTGGGCTACCAAGCTACGAGACAACGCATACGAGGAGAGTACATATTCTCAAAGCAAAGGGTCGGCACTTCAAGTCTGCTGGCCCTTTGCTGCTTCCTTGATCTTACGTAGGCAGGTCAAACACCAACCGGTATTGCAGTCGGTAGTCCTTTCCAAAAAGTGTTAACTGAGGAGCGTTCAAGAGGGACGTACATTGAGCGCAGAATCGAGAGGTGAGAAAATGTGAGTCTGTCAGCCTACATATCCAACTGGAAGCGAATCGCCTCAAAGAGTTCTCGTTGCAGGTTCACGTCGTCCAGTTCACCCAGGTCTCGACCTAGTCGACTCTTGTCCAGGGTACGTATTTGGTAGCACAAAGCGATGGAATCGACTCGCAAGCCAGTCGTGCCAGCAGGAAGCAGAACCTCGTTGGGATAGATGACGCGTGCATCAGACTTGCGAGAGGTCAGGGGAATCACGTTGACCACAGGGAGCAGTTGATTGATCCGCTCTCGACTGACGACAAGCACGGGACGCCTGCCAGCTTGCTCCGATCCCCGTGTGGGATCAAGCGCGGCAAAGAAAATGTGCCATTGATACTTCATTGAGTTGGTTCCCACCATTCGGCGTCGGCCTCAGCGAATGCCGACATCGTCTCGCGCAGGTCTGCCATAAAGAGGGGATCTTGGGCTGCCTGCTCGATTTGGGCGAGTTTGTCGGCCTCGTCAGTTGTCTGGGATCGCCGATCGAGTATATCCTTTACCAGTGCAAATTCTTCCATTGGCAGGATAACGGCGACAGGATTGCCCTCTTCATCTGTGATGAACTGGCGTTTCAGAATGGTGGTCGTCATATCACACCTCAGTCTCAAATTCAGCTTGACCTTATTATACAGTCTCACCCAACAAACAGCAAGTCTCTACACCTTCTTTGCGCAGACCGAGCCCGACTATGCGGCAGATCCAGAATCGTCCGGTGGTGCTTGTTTGCGTCCTGTCTGGGTCTAGAGTACAATGCTCCAAAGCAAGCTGCGAGATTGAGCAGAATATCGACAAGCCAGGAGTGAAATAGTGTCCGACTCGTTTGACGTTAGTGGGATCCGTGCCCAGTTTCCAGCCCTGGCACAAATGCATCAGGAGGGGGGGACGGCCGATGGCTTTCCCATGGTTTTCCTTGACAACCCGGGGGGCACGCAGGTGCACCAGTCCGTCGTTGAGGCGATGACGGACTACCTCATCCATCACAACGCCAACCACGGCGGGGCGTTCGCCACCAGCCAGCGCAGCGACGCCATCCTCCACGAGGCGCACGCCGCGATGGCCGACATGCTCAACTCTTCCTCACCAGACGAGATCGTCTTCGGTCCCAATATGACCACGCTGACCCTGGGCATCAGTCGCGCCTTGGCGCGCGAGATCGGGCCGGGCGACGAGATCGTGGTTACTCGGATGGACCACGACGCAAATATCTCGCCTTGGCTGCTCGCGGCTGAGGATCGCGGGGCGACGGTGCGCTGGGCTGACTTTGACGTCGAGGACTATACGCTGGATATGGCGGGGCTGCGCGGGCTGATCAACGAACGAACAAAGATCGTAGCTGTGGGCTATGCGTCCAACGCCTTGGGCACGGTCAACGACGTGGCGACGATCGTTCACTGGGCGCATGAGGTGGGCGCACTGGCCTTTGTCGATGCCGTGCAGTACGCGCCGCACGGGCCGATCGACGTCCAGGCGCTGGACTGCGACCTGCTCGTCGCCTCCGCCTACAAGTTCTACGGCCCGCATCTCGGCGTGCTGTACGGCAAGTACGATCTGCTGGACCGGCTGCAGGCCTACAAGGTGCGCCCAGCGCCAGCGGACCCGCCGGGCAAGTACGAGACCGGGACCCAGAACCACGAGGGGACCGCCGGCACGCTGGCAGCGGTGAACTACTTGGCCGAAATCGGGGAGAAGTACGGCCGAGGGTATGAGGATCGCTTCCCCGACTTCTCGGGTAGGCGATTGCACCTCAAGACGGGGATGACCGTCCTGCGCGAGTATGACCACGTGCTCAGCGCGGCGATCCTGGACGAGCTGGAGACGGTGCCCGGGGTGCGGGTCCACGGGATCACGGACCGGAATCGGCTGCACGAGCGCGTGCCGACGGTGTCGTTTACGTGGGGAGATCGACACCCTCGAGACATCGCGGCGGCGCTGGGCGAGCAGGGGATCTTTGTGTGGGACGGTAACTACTACGCGTTGGCGGTCACCGAGCGCCTGGGACTGGAGGGCAAGGGGGGGATGGTGCGCATCGGCGCGGTACACTATAACACGGTGGGGGAGATCAAACGGCTGGGAGAAGCGCTGCGTTCGCTGTAGCCAGGCTACGGCTGTTGCATTGTCGCTTGACTTGACTGGGGAGTGCCGCATCCCCCGATGCGGCACGGTGCGCCAGTAAGCAGGGCGCATCGGGGGATGCGCCCTGCTCGGACTTTGCAGCAGCCGTATAGCCAGGCTTTGGGGGATTGACAGCAGGGACCCTTTATAGTACACTGGGCTCTGAAAGTAGCCGTATCGTCGGCAACCTGTATGGGGCCATAGGGGAGCGTTCTGATGGATATTCGCATCACGGATGAAAAGTTGGTGCAGCAAATCGAACGCATTGCACAGCGGGAAGGGTGCCCAGAGGACCAGGTGATCGCCCGCGCGCTGCGGCTGTATGAGCAAAGAGCAGAAGCGACAGGTACGTCGTCCTTTCTTCTGGCGATTTCTGGTTTGGGCAGTTCCGGTCAAGGGGACGTTGCGGAGCGCGACGAAGAGATTCTGGCGACGGAAACCGATGCGGTGCGTGGCTGGCGATTGGAAAGAGACGAATCGTGAGCGTCGTGTTGGACACGAGCTTTCTTTACGCGCTGGCCGATGTCAGTGATCGGAATCACACACGTGTGCTGGACGTGGCTAGCAGTCTGATAGAGCCCCTGATCCTGCCTATGCCCGTTCTGCCGGAAGTCTGTTATCTGTTGACGTCACGGTTAGGCCATTTTGTGATGCGTCGTTTCCTCGACGAGTTGGTCGTCAGTGACACGCTCCTTGAGCCGATCGACAGGGCTGACCTGCGACGGGTCAACGAACTCCTTGAGCAGTATGCGGACAGTCGACTGGATTTCGTGGATGCTGCCATCATTGCCATTGCCGAGCGACGTGACGTGACGCGCGTCCTGACACTAGACCACCGCGACTTCTCGATGGTCAGGCCCCGACATTGTGCTCACTTAGATTTTCCCCTGAGGTGTCAATTTACGCATTGCGAGGAAGCAGCTCTGCTGCTTGAGCTTGCCCAAGAGGATTGGTTCGGCGTGCAGTATGTTGTTGATGGGACATCAAAGACGGGAGCGGCCCAGCCGCTCTCGTCTTTGGTTCTGTACAGACATGCAGGCGCCGTGCCACGGGAGCTGGCACTGTCCTTTGTGTCAGGCTGGGCCATTGAGTACGATTCGGGCGGTGGTCACAAACGACTTGTGTGAATTGTGATTCGCACTACAAGTTCTACGGCCCGCATCTCGGCGTGCTGTACGGCAAGTACGATCTGCTGGACCGGCTGCGTGCGTACAAGGTGCGACCCGCGCCGGATGATCCGCCTGGCAAGTATGAGACCGGGACCCAGAATCACGAGGGGATCGCCGGCACGCTGGCCGCGGTGAACTACCTGGCTCAGATCGGGGAGACCTATGGCAAGCCCTACGAGGATCGCTTCCCTGGCTTCTCGGGCCGGCGCCTGCAGCTCAAGACGGGGATGACTGTGCTGCGGGAGTACGACCACCTGTTGAGCGCGGCGATCCTGGACGAGTTGGAGACGCTGCCTGGGGCGCGGGTGCACGGGATCACTGACCGGAACCGGCTGGAGGAGCGCGTGCCGACAGTGTCGTTCACGTGGGGGGATCGGCACCCGAGGAACATTGCGGCGGCGCTGGGCGAGCAGGGCATCTTTGTGTGGGATGGAAACTATTACGCGCTGGCCGTTACCACGCGCCTGGGTCTGGAGGGCAGGGGAGGCATGGTACGCATTGGTGCGGTGCACTATAACACGGTAGAAGAGATCGAGCGGTTGGGAAAGGCGCTGCGGGGTCTGTAACCGGATCGTCATGCACTCAGCTCAGCCAGCAGCTCCTCCACCGTCGCCTCCAGGTCGCGCGCGCGGCCCCGTTCCTGTGCTGCTTGGACCACATCCATGGGCAAAGCCTTAGCAACAGCAGCGATATGCCTACCAGCGACGACCTCAAACCAGCTTGAGTTGGCCACGTACGGGTAGCGCGAGGCCAGGGCATAGAGTTCGACGGCACGTTCCGTTTTCCCCTCGTCGATCGACAGCAGCGCATACACGGCCAGGGCATACAGCAGTGGCCAAAAGACCTGCACATCGGGCACGAGCCGCAGTGCCTCCAAGAGATGCCTGCGCGCTTGATCGCGCTGTCCCAGCCCACGCAGGGCACAGGCCAGGACAGCGGGAATGTGGTCCAGCTGGTGCCGCCCGCCCTGATGGCCATAGGCCTTCGGGTCCTGTCCTTCCAGCAGCATCCGCGTCCGGTCATATGCCCCTTCTGCCAGGGCGACGCTGCCTAGCAAAAGGTGGGCGACGGTTTGGGCGATCTCGAACCCCGGACAGAGCGCGAGCACGTGCCCTCCACGGCTGCGCGCCCGGGCAAGCTGTCCCAGGTGCATCTCGTACGTGCCCAACAAGAATTCCGCCTGGGCGATTCCCCCCGCGGCTCCCACGTCCTCATAGAGTTCGGCCCCCTGCACCATGAGCGCATGGGCCTCTGCGAACTGACCCCGGACCATGGCCACTGCGCCGATCAGGTCATAGACCCAGGCCACCCGCATCCAGTCGCCGATCCCTTGATAGAGGTCCAGCGCGCGCTGTCCGAGTTGTTCGGCCTGCTCCAACTGTCCCTGCTGTAAAGCCAGCTCTGCCAATCCGTGAGACGCGTGGGCAGCATTGACCCGGTCGCCCTGGGCCTGGCCAGTGGACAGGGCTTCCTGGTACAAGCACCACAGCCGCTCATAGGTTGCGGGTTCCCAGGGCATGCACCAGCAGAGCGTGCAGAGCATAAAGGCTGTTCCCCAGGGGTCGCCCAACTCGCGATAGAGGGCCAGGCTCTGCTCGGCTGCCCCCCCTGACTGCTCCGCGAGTGCCAGGGCCAGCAGGGCAAAGGCCTTTTCAGCCCGTATGTCGCGATTCTGCAGTTCAGGGCGCTCCAGGACCGACAAGCTCTGTCGCGCCAATCGTGCCTTTTCCCCGCAGTACGACCGTGCGGCCAGAAGCTTGGCCAGGAGGCGGAGTCGTGGTTCCGATGTCTTGGCTAGGCGTGATTCCCTTGACTCGTTGGGCTGGACAAGCTGTTCCGTCGTCGCCTGGGGGACGAGAGTGGATAGCGCCTGCGCCGTCTTGCCAAACCAGGTGGCATAGTGCTGCCGGTCACGGCAGTCGCCATAGCGCCACAGGGCAGAGAACAGCCGATCCAATTGGTCGATCTGGCCTTGCTTCACCGCCCAGTCCCAGGCCGCACGCACGTTTTCGATCTCGAGGTCCATCTCTGCCAAGGCTGCCAACTGCTGCGCGCCTCTCAGATCTGTTTCCCAGCCGTCCGACATAGCCGCATAGTGCGCGCTGTGCCGGTCGTGCACGGCGGTGCCCTTAGCGGGACACTGGCCCAGTTTTTCCGCGGCGTACTGGCGCAGCAGTTCGTGCATCTCGAACCGTCCGGTCGGCAGGCGCTGCAGCAGCGAGTGGTTCACCAGGGCCATCAGGTCGCGCAGCGAGGCCCCGGACACCTGCTGTGCTGCCTGGCGCGTACAGCCGCCGCGAAAAACGGACAGTCCGGCCAGCACAGTTTGCTCGTGCTCCGAGAGCAGAGACCACGAGTGGTCAAACACGGCGCGCACACTCGAGTGCCTGGGTTCTACTTCGCGCCACTCTGTCGAGAGAAAGTCGAGCCCGCGTT
>JADHXD010000093.1 GCA_016783145.1 Anaerolineae bacterium | reverse complement strand
TACTTCGGAATCCAGATTCGCATACTCGCGCAGGTAGGATGGGATCAAGATACGTCCCTGGCGGTCAGGGATGATGTCCACCGCGCCGGAGAAAAAGAGCCTGGAGAAATCTCGTGCCGATTTCTGCGTAAAAGGGAGTTGCTGACTCAAGATGGACGTGAACGACTTCCAGTCCTCGTATGTGAATACAAACAGGCACCCGTCCAAGCCGCGAGTGACGACCACGCCGTGTGCCATTTGGTCACGAAACTTGGCTGGTAGAGTCAGCCTGCCTTTGTCATCTAGGGTGTGGTTGTACTCTCCGAGAAACATCCGAGATTCCTACCGAGATGAGCGTTTCTGGACACAGAATAGAACAAAGGTTCTAGTTTGCGCCCCACTGACGGGTCTTTGGAGAGCTGCTTTCAGGGATTTTGCCCCACAGCACCCCATTCTCCCCCCTTTTACACCACACATTATACCACTGATTCCACATTTGCGCCAGTCATATTCACACAACTTTCACGAATTTTAAGGTTCGCTGGTCGTTGGTCAAACGGGTCGCCGGATGCACCCTGCAGACCGTGGTCTCCGCCCCTCGGCAGCCCGTATGGACCATGCGGTTGCCGGCTGCGTCACCGAACAGCAGGCAGTAGGCATCAGCCAGGATCAAATTCTTGCCGGTTCTGAGGCCTTCGAAAGAGGTGAACCGGGCATTGTTGGTCTGTTGGGTGATGGGTTTGAGCTCCTGATCCCGGCCAAGGGACGTGTTTTCGTGGACAGGACCAGATGAGATGCGGGGACAGGGGATAACCAGGTACTGTGGTGAACCTTCCAGGCTGCGTGCACAGGCAGCGGGGAAGCGAGGGTGCACTCTGATTGGATGGCACGCCAAAGAAGCCGAGAGGCTGGAGACCACACCGGTCCCCGTACTGCCCTTCGGGTCAGGCTTTCGCCGGCCGATCACGACCCATACAGCCGTCGTGACAAGGACGACGAGAGCACTGGTGACAACCCAGAACCGTCGCTCGTGAGATACCCCCCCCAAGATCCTTCCCCCCGCAATCTAGAGGTACCGCAAAACGTGGTCAGCGTATCGTAGTATTCTTACTCCATTATACACCAGAAAAGGGTTTTGGACAAGAACGAGTTTCGGAATTTCGAGCCCATTTGTGGATGGGCAGCGGCCCGTTTGCGCCTGCCAGGGTTTTCTAGTACAATTCCGGCAGAGTGCAGAACAGCATTTGCCAACGATGCCTATCGTCGCACGTGCTGTCAAGCCCACCCAAACTGAGATTCGGTCACAACTTCTCGCTGTCGCTTGGCGGCGGCTGCGGATAGCCGCCCTACGTGTCTTCTCAGAAAGTCGGGGAATCGGATCCAGACTTCCGAAGTCTGCCAGACTTCGGAAGTCTGGCCCCCGAATCATTGAGATGATACCGCCCCGATCGGCGTTTGCCCAGTCTATGACCGAACCTCAACACCTAAAACGCAGTCAAGGGAGCATCGTATGAAAACCCGTCAGATCACCGGTTTTTTCGCCGGCCTGTTGAGCGGAGGCATCGTTGGCGCAGCAGTCATCATCTTACTCGCGCCCAGGTCTGGCTCAGAGACGCGCCAGGCCTTGATCGACAAGGTGAACGACATCATCGACGCAGGAAGAGAAGCGGTCGCGGCTAGGCGGCAGGAGCTTCGAGGGCAGTACGAGGCCGCTATCCAGATCCCGCTGGCACCGGCCGAGCAAGAGAGCGCATAGCCTCCTTTCGAACGGAAAGAGGACTCACGACAGGCCGCGATAGCATGCCTGCTGATCCGCTTCGCGCGACGTGCCAGGCGAACGATGCGACTCTATGCACGAATACGGGCCTACCCCTGCGTGTACGCTGCCATCAGGCGCTCGAAAGCGGTGTTGACCTCCTGCAGGTCAGGGTCGGCGAATAGGTCCGCCCGCTCGGCCTTGGCCTTTTCCAGGAGCCGGAGACTGTCCGAGGCGGATTCCCCTTTGATGACGAGCCGGTCAGCCACAGCGAGCCCCCCCAATACCAAGGGCAGGTACAGGAACTCGGAGGGCAGTTCGGTGCCCCCAGATAGACACTCGACGATGAAATAGCGCAGACCGCGCTGCTCGGCCGGGTCCCACGCTTCGTACCCCAGTGCATCCTCGATCAAAGCAAAGCTGATGGCGACCGACAACTCCAGAAGGTGCGCATAGCCCAACTGCGTGACCAGCCACAACACGTCGTGCGTGGGTTGCTCATTCGCCTGCGCGTAGGCATAGATCGGGACCAAGAGGCAGTCCTGCCAGTCCGGCTTCTCCATCAGATACATCACCGTGTAGGCGAGGATCTTGGTGGCAAAGATCGCTTCGCCGACGTGTAGTTGTATGCCGCAGTCGGCGAACGCGGCCTGGGTCTCCTGCATCAAGGGCAGATAGATCGACTCAAGCGTCAGCTCGGGCACGACATAGATGCGTCGATCGTTCACTTCTCTCCTGGCAAAGGCCACCCACTGCCAATCCGGTGGCGTCCACAACGACTCGAATCGTGGCTTCAGGTCAATGTCCTCAGAGGGCTCTTCTGCCTGGCCTACCCGCAGCGACACCGCCTGTCTCTCCGAGCTGCGCGCCTGGAAGCCCCACGGTGTGATCGGAGTGATGCCCAGGCCCTGTGGGTGACGGATCCTCAGGTCACCCATCCGATTCGCGCCCTGCTCGGAGCGAATGCGCATGCCCTGCTCCCGCGGTTCAGAGCGTACGTGCATCGTTACCACGTATTCCCCCGGCGGCACGTGGGGCAGAACGTGGACTGGAACACTCAGCCGCGCGACCTCGCCGTTCTCCAGCGTCAACCGGACGTCAGGCTGGTAGATCTCAAAGAGCGGCTGGGGGAGACGTCTCAGCTTGCCCCTCGGCTCGGGCAGAGCGATGTGCAGCGCCACGTCGACCGACACGTCCATCGCGTTCTGCAAGATGAGGCTCATCTGCGCAGCGCGGCCTGCCGAGGCGGGATCTGGCGGGAACTCGGCAAGATACTGCACCGCCCCGCTCTGGAAACGCTGCCGTGCATCCATATAGTCATTCATTAGATCAGGATATTCCGCCGCCATGGTCTACTCTCCTTGTCTGCGTGACAGAACCGTTCCTGTTCAGTGGTCGAGTGGGCGGATCGTATACTCGTACGCCGCGATCTCGGTGGTGACTGGAGCCCACGCCGCGATCACCAGCACTGCCGAATCCACATCCGCGTCGTCGACGGACTTGTCGGCAGAGCGCTGTCCAAGTCCTCGCAGCTCAATCCTCCCCCGCTGCATCTCGTCCAGCGGCACGTGTAGGACGCGCGTCTGTCTGCCGAACGTGATCAACTGGACAAAGTAATGCTGTGAGACCCAGTTGTCGCTGTGCACAAATCCGGCGCCCTCCCAACCTCCGTGCCCGGACTCAAAGTCCTCCTCATAGTCCAGCTCGACCACGCTCACATCGTCGATCAACCATCCCTCTCTGTTGACCGCATCGTCGGTGATGTACTCAAAGCGCACCCACACCTCTTGGCCTGTGTACGGAGTGAGATCGAACGTTTCTACAATCCACCCCCCGCTGTCGCCAGTGTACGCTGGGCCAAAGCTGTTGCCATTCGGGTTGCTGGTCGTGGTCGATGGCCCGCGCAGGATGTCCCAGGTCTGCCCCTTGTCGACGGACACCTCGACGTAGGCATAGTCCCAGTCCTCCTCAATGTTGTACCACATCCACGCACGCAGCGTGGCCCGTTCCAGCGACCGTAGGTCGAACGCCCGTGTCAGCGTCGCATCGCTTTCGTCGCCCCGGTTGGACCACCAGGCAAACTGCCCGCTGTGCATCTCTGTGGGCACCAGACGCGCGCCGGTGTCACCTGCAAACTCGATCGCCAGGTCGCCCTGTCCTTTCAGCTCGACATAGTCGCCCGCGTACTGGTGAACCGTGCTCGAACGCTGTACCGGGTACGCCGCGTGCGTGATGTCGATCGAAACCGGCCCGACCATGTGATCTGGGTAGGTATAGAGAGTTTCGGCCTGCTGGGTGCTATCCAGGTAGTTGGCGATCAACCAGTCCGCAAAGACCTGCTCGAAATCCAGCCCGTACTCGGCCAGCACCGCATCAAACCCCGCGGTCCCATTGGCGGGATGAGCGACGACCCGCTTCATCGCTTCTTCGCCGAACCGCCCCATAAAGTAAGCCATATACAGGTAGCTGTTGCCATAGTGAGACGCAGCGCTACCCAGTTCCGCCCACGTCGTCAACTGCACGTCGGGGTTGCTGGCAAAGGCCCACTCAAAGCCCCCGGGATCATGCCCATTGAGGTACGCGGCCAGTTCTGAGCAGCCCTCGTTCACCCACGTCTCTTCGTTGCGATCGGTGGCCCAATGGATCATGTGCTGGAATTCGTGAGCCAGGACGCCGTCGTAGAGGTCGGTGCCCGGAGCCATCGCATCCATAGAGATATAGAACATCTCGCGCTCGTTCGAATAGGGGTTCGCCAGGCGCGAGTACTCGTCCGAACTGGAGTGATATCCGGCCACGCGCCTTCCCATACGCTCTCCTGTCGAATGCAAGATGTGCAGGTGTGGGTCATTGTCCACCCCAGGAGACCATTCACTACCAAAGAAAGCACGCGTCGTGACATAGGTATGGTTCTCAAAGTTCTCCGCAGCTTGAGCCAGGTCCACCTGGTCGTAGGACACCCCCTCTTCGACCCACACGTACAGGTGAGAAGTCACATAGCGCAGCACTGCCGTGATCTGGCTCTGCTCCGATGTGTCCATGTTTCCCACCCAGAACTCGGCCCGATCCCCGATCGCGTAGATCGGAGGGGTGTCGTGAACGACCTCTGGTACAGGTCCCGTTCTCTTTAGGCGCTCGGCGAGAAGGCGCACATCGCGCTGCGGCAGCTCGACGGTGCGCAGCAGATCCTCGGTGGTCAAACGCTCGGGCGTCGGCGTGGGTAGGACGGTCGGCGTCTTGGATGGCGTCAGAGACGGCGTAGGTGCGACGGTGCGGGGGCTGGTTGGCGTGGCCGGTGAGGTCGGCGTGACCGGGGGAGAGGCCTGCGATGCCGAGCTCACTGGAACGAGCACGCGGGACCAGGTCAGAAACCCCACGAACGCCAGTCCCAGGCAGCAGCACAGGACGACCAGGACGACGACCGTGGTCTGTGCGTTGCGGTTCATCGCCCCGCACACTCCTGGCCCGGTGCAACCACCACCGTTCGATACCAGTCCACAAAGCGGGCCATACCCTCCTCAAACGAGGTCTGCGGATCGTACCCCAACAATCGCTGGGCCCTGGAAATGTCCGCGCACGTCCGGGGCACATCGCCGGGAGGCATCGGGTGCTGGACAACATTGGCTTTTCTGCCCACCAGATCCTCGACCAGAGCGATGAAATCCCGGAGCAACACGGTGCGGCTGTTGCCCAGGTTGATGATCTCGTAGCCCAGCGAGCGGTCGATCGCGGCAACGATCCCCTGCACAACATCATCGATGTACGTATAGTCCCGCGAGGAGGACCCGTCGCCGAACATCTTGAGTTCCGTTCCCCTGAACACGGCCTCGGTAAAGAGATAGGGAGCCATGTCGGGCCGTCCACGCGGCCCATAGACGGTGAAGAAGCGAAGGGCGGTAAAGTTCAGCCCGTGCAGATGGTGATAGGTGTAGGCCAAGAGTTCGCAGGCGCGCTTGGTTGCCGCATAGGGAGACACAGGCCAATCCACCCGGTCGTCTTCGCGAAAGGGCACCTGCTGCCGGGCGCCATAGATCGATGAGGTCGAGGCAAAGACCACGTTCTCCACATCGTAGCGACGGGCCATCTCCAGCACGTCAAGTGTGCCGCGCACATTGACTGACTCGTATAGCCCCGGGTGCTGGATCGAGTAGCGAACGCCGGCCATCGCCGCGGTGTGAACGATCCGCGCCGGCCGGTGCGCCTGGAAGAGCGCCTCCAGCGCGTCCTGATCTCGGATATCTCCCTCTACAAGCACATAGCCTGGACGGCCCATCAGAGGGGCAATGTTCGCGCGCTTGCGCTGCGGTGAATAGTAGTCGTCAAAGTTGTCCAGGCAGACGACGTCATCGCCCCGATCGAGAAGGGCCTCAGTGGTATGACTGCCGATAAAGCCGGCGCCGCCGGTCACCAGAATGGTGGACATTGTCGCACTTTCCAGATCGTACCTATTCTTCGGTTCCCATCGACGTGCCGCGTCCCATTCCCCAATAGACAAAGCCTGCCTGGGCCATTTCCTCCGCATCGTAGATGTTCCGGCCGTCGATCAGGTAGGGTTGCCTCATCGCCATCCGAAGGCGTACCTTGTCCAGGTGCCTGAACTCGTTCCATTCGGTGACCACGACCAGGGCGTCGCTGTCCTTAGCCACAAGATAGGGATCGGTGCAGAGCTCCACCTCGGGCAGGAAGCGTCTCGCGTTGTCGATCGCCGCCGGGTCATAAGCCTTGACGTGGGCCCCCTCGTTGTACAGCAGGTGAGCCAGCTCAATCGACGGAGCGCTGCGCATATCGTCGGTATTGGGCTTGAAGGACAGGCCCAGAAAGCCGACCACGCGCTCATCCAACCCGCCGAGCCACTCGCGCAGTTGATGCACGACACGCTGCCGCTGATAGCGGTTGATGTCGATCACCGCACGCAAGAGCTGTGGGTGTGTCCCGTGGGTAGAGGCCATATAGGCCAGTGCCTGCACGTCCTTGGGGAAACAGCTTCCTCCCCACCCCAGTCCCGCGTTGAGGAACGCGTGCCCAATGCGCTTGTCGTACCCCATGCCCTCAGCGACCTCCTTGACATCCGCGCCCATCTGGTCACAGATGGTGGCGATCTCGTTAATGAACGAGAGGCGCGTTGCCAAAAAGGCGTTAGACGCGTACTTTATCATTTCTGCGGTGCGCAGGTCGGTGACCATGATCGGGCAACGCAGTGAGAGATACAACTGCGCGACCTGTTCGGCGGCTTCTCGATCCTGAGACCCCAGTACGATGCGATCGGGATGCTGGCAGTCGTACACCGCCGATCCCTCGCGCAGAAACTCGGGGTTGGAGACCACAGAGACCTTGACCCCTGGGTGGACATGTCGTTCCATGATGCTGGCTACCAGGTCGCCCGTGCCGATAGGGACCGTGCTCTTGTTCACAATGATCGCGTCGTGCGTCAGCGTGCGTGCGATCTGCTCTGCTGCAGAGCGCACGTGTCGCAGGTCGGCCTCCCCCTGCATCCCCTCCGGCGTGTCCACAGCGATAAAGACAAACTCGGCCTTTTTCATCCCCTCGGCATAACTGGTCGTAAAGGACAGGCGTTTCATCGTCCGGTTTTGGCGGACGATCTCTTCCAGGCCTGGCTCAAAGATGGGCATGACGTCGTGATTCAGCCGATCGATCTTGAACTCGTCGATGTCCACGCACACGACATCGTTGCCCAGATCGGCGAAACAGGCCCCAGTGACCAGCCCCACATAGCCGGTGCCGACAATGCAGATGTGTTTCATCGAACCCCTCTCAAGCCCCAGAGCCCAAGGTCCGCGGAAGGTGGATTGGCCGTCGACGATCCTCCACCGGCGGAATGCTAGGATACATGCTTTTCGATGAAACGGCCGATCCGCACCAAGGCTTCCTCGATCTCTTCCATCGGTGCCGCATAGCAGGCCCTGACGTGTCCCTTGCCTGTCGGGCCGAACGCGCCTCCCGGCACCATGGCCACCTTTTCTTCGATCAACAGGCGCTCCGCGAACTCTTCGCTGCTCATTCCCGCCGCAGTGATCTTGGGAAAGCAGTAGAACGCTCCCCTGGGCTCAAAGGTGGGCAAGCCTATGCTGTTGAACCCTCTGACGATGACCTGGCGGCGGCGATCGTACTCGGCAACCATGCGCTGCACATCGGGCTCTCCGTGCTTGAGCGCCTGGATCGCCGCGTGTTGGGCCATTGTTGGGGCGCACATGATGGCGTACTGGTGGACCTTGGCGACGGCAGAGATGATCTCGCGCGGCCCGGCGATAAACCCGATCCGCCATCCGGTCATTGCGTACGACTTGGAAAAGCCGCCCACGTGCAGCGTCCGCTCCTGCATCCCGGGCAGCGAAGCCACACACACGTGCTCCACACCGTACACCAGTCGGTCATAGATCTCGTCCGAGAGGACCAGCAGATCGCGCTCTTGGGCCACCTGAGCGATCTTGCACATCTCTTCTCTCGAGACCACGGCGCCGGTGGGGTTGCTGGGATAGCTCAAAAAGATCATCTTGGTTCGCGGTGTGATCTTGGCCTCGATCTCGGTCGCGGTGACCGCGAACTGGTGCTCATAGTACGTGTCGACGGTCACCGGCTTACCCCCGGCAAAGATCACCGAAGGAGCGTAGGAAACGAAACAGGGCTGGGGAATGATCACCTCATCGCCAGGGTCCAAGACAGCGATCATGGCATCGGCAATCGCCTCGCTGGCACCCACCGTGACCAAGACCTCGTCCTCCGGATCGTAGCGGACACCGTACAACTCGTCTAGTTTGGCGGCGATCAGCTCGCGCAGCTCGATGGCTCCGGCATTGGAGGAGTAACTGGTCATGCCCGCGTGCAGGGATTCGATGCTCGCCTGGCGGATGTGCTCCGGCGTCACAAAGTCTGGCTCGCCGATCCCCAATGAGATCACGTCATCAAGAGTGTTGAGGATGTCAAAGAAGCGGCGTATGGCTGAGGGTGGCACCTTTGCCATACGCCGGGATGTAAAGTGTCGCATAGTAGGCTAGACTCCATCACAAATCGTTCGTGGTCGCTGGCGACCGTCACCTCCAGAACGCGAGGCAGCACGGGCCTCAGAGCCAGGATTCGTCCACCAGGTACTCAAAGCCCGCCGTAGATGAATCTCCGATGTTGAGTCGCTGGGGCTGTCCCTTGATCTGCGACTTTTCACCGATCAGAGACCCCTCCAACACAATGTCCTCAACGGAGGCATTGGCGTCCACGATGCTGTTCCGGATGATCGCGTTGTGGACGTGCGCCCCGGAGCCAATGTCCGCATAGGGGCCGATGATCGCGTCCTCCACCACGGCGTCCGGGGCGACGTGCACCGGTGGGATGATGACCGTGCGCCGCGCCTGTACCCGCCTGCTGTTGTCATGTCCGTGGTCGAGCAGGAAGCGATTGGCGTGCAAGGTGGTGTCTGGCCTGCCCGTGTCCAACCAGCGCCCGACCTCCCGGGTCTCAAAGACCGCTCCATGCTCGATCAGTACGTTGACCGCGTCAGACTCAAAGTACTCGCCGCGGATCTGTCTGCCTCGCACCATCAGCTCTTCACACGCCTCGGCCAGGGACCCACCATCCTGAAAGTAATACAGCCCCATCATCACCTTTTTGTTATCCAGGGCGGTGGGCTTTTCGATGAGCTTGACGACGTGCCCCTCGGCATCCACCTCGGCAGCGCCAAAGGGACGCGGGTCATTGACCTCCTTGGTGAACACGATGCCGTCGATCCCTGGCTTGCCCAGATCGCCAAAGTCAGCGTCAAAGAACAGCGTATCCACGAAAAACGTGAACAGCGGTCCCTGCATATGCTGGTGAGCCAGCCAGAGGGCATGGGCCTGTCCCAACAACTCTCTCTGCTCCACAAAGTGAGAGGGGATCTTGTAGTTGTCAGAGACGTACTCTTTGACCTGCTCTCCCAACCAACCGATAATGAAAATGTACTCCTCGATGGGCAGGTCCTTGAACAGATCCAGAACATGCGCCAGCATCGGCTTGCCAGCCAGCGGGAGCAAAGGCTTGGGGCGCGTCCAGGTGTGCGGCCGCATTCGAGAACCGAACCCGGCCATAGGAATGACTAATTTCATGGGCCTTCTGTCTCTCCTTTCATACGCTCGCTATCCGCCTCACCACAGTTCACCACGGGGCGAGAACGCTCTCAGGCATCCCCCGCAATGGTCGGCCGCCGCTTGTGCCAGTCCGTCGCTTGCTCGTAGGCATAGGCAACGCGCAGGATCTTTTCCTCTTCAAAGGCCGGCCCCTGTATCTGAAGGCCGATAGGCAGGCCATCCGCGTACCCACACGGCTGTGACAGCCCACACAGTCCGGCCAGGTTACACGACAGCGTATAGATGTCCGACAGGTACATCTGCAGCGGATCGTCCACCTTTTCGCCGATCCGAAACGCGGTCGTGGGCGATGTGGGGCCGACGATCACATCCACATCCTCAAAGGCGCGATCAAAGTCTTGCTTGATCAGAGTGCGCACCTTTTGCGCCTTGAGATAGTACGCATCATAGTAGCCGGTGGAGAGCGCGAACGTGCCCAGCATGATCCTGCGCTTGACCTCGGGGCCAAAGCCGCGTTCTCGTGTCTGCCGGTACACCTCCCAGATGTCAGGCGCCTCAGGTGTACTCAGCCCGTAGCGGATGCCATCATAGCGAGCCAGGTTGGCCGAGCACTCGGCGGGTGCCAGGAGATAGTAGGTGGGCAGAGCATAGTCCGTATGTGGAAGGCTGACCTCGCGCACGTCCGCGCCCAGGTCTGCGAGTTGATCGATGGCCGCGCGCACCGCATCCTCCACCTCGCTCTGCACCCCCTCGGCCCAGTATTCTGCCGGCACGCCCACGCGCAGTCCACGTAGATCGGGTCTGAACGCTGCGGTGTAGTCTGGCACGTGCGCATCGACCGATGTGCTGTCCCGCCGATCGTAACCCGCGATCACCGTCAGCAGCATCGCCGCATCGGTCACATCCCGGCCGAACGTGCCGATCTGGTCCAGTGAAGAGGCATAGGCCACCAGCCCGTATCGACTAACCCGCCCGTAGGAGGGCTTGACGCCGACTATGCCACACAGGGCAGCAGGCTGTCGCACGCTCCCTCCCGTGTCGGAGCCCAGCGCCAGGGGGACCATGCTCGCCGCCACGGCTGCCGCGCTCCCGCCGCTCGATCCCCCGGGCACGCGTTCCAGGTCCCACGGGTTGTGGGTCGTGAAATAGCCCGAGTTCTCTGTCGAGGAACCCATCGCGAACTCGTCGGTGTTTGTCTTGCCCGTGATCACCAGCCCGGCGGCACGAAGCTTCTCGATCACGGCGGCTTCGTAGGGAGAGTAGAAATTCTCCAGGATGCGGGAGCCGCAGGTCGTTGGCGCGCCCGACACGCAGATCAGATCCTTGATCGCGATCGGCACGCCGAGCAGCGGAGACAGGCCATCGCCCTTCTGCCGCCGTTTCTCGTCGGCGGCAGAAGCCTGAGCCAGCGCCTCCTCGGCCAACAGGGACAGGTAGGCCTTGATCGCGCCATCTACCTGCTCGATCCGCGCCAGGACCGCCCGGGTCAATTCAACCGACGTGATCTCGCCCCGGGAGAGCAGGTCACTCGCCTCGTGCGCGGTCAGTTCGTGCAATTCCACGTCGTTCTCCTGGTCAGTCCGCGTTCAGAACAGCTTTGGTCCTGATGAATTCGCCCTCGGTATCCGGCGCGTTCCGGAGCATCGCATCGCGAGGGTAAGAGTCCCTCGGGATGTCTGGCCGCATGACGTTCTGTAGAGGCAGGATAGACGCGGTCGGCGAGATAGCAGCGGTATCCAGCTCCTCCAGCCGCGCCGCGTACTCGAGGATGGCCGAAAGCTGCTGCTGAAAGAGCACCACCTCCGCATCGGTCAGCTTGAGCTTGGCCAACTCGGCGACGTGCCTGACCTGGTCACGTGTCAGTTCCATATGCACACCGTCTTTTCGTGCTTCCCGGGCGCTTGACCGGGAACGCCCACATTCTCATAGTAGAAAACAAACCGGAGGCGTATCTGTCTGCCCCCGGCTTGCCCACTTGCGGCGACTCAGTCAGCAACTGGCGTCGTCTTCTCTTTCGAGGGAGACTTGTCGTCGGTGGACTTGGTCTCGCCTTCCGACTTGTCCGTCTCTGATTCTTTCTTGCCTGGCAACGCAGTGGGAGACCGGCTGCGGTTGTCCGTGACATAGAAGCCAGATCCCTTGAACACAACGCCCACAGGCTGGATGATACGACGAACACATCCATCGCACTCGGGACAGTCCACCAAAGGCCTCTCCGACATCCGCTGCCGTCGCTCAAAGGTGAGTCCGCAAGTGTCACACTGATAGACATAAATTGGCATAGAACGATCACCTCCGCACAGAATGGTTCCCGTCCCAGCATTTTACTCCATTTCGCGCAGTTAGGCAAGTGTCTAGCAGTTTCGCACTACGGCTGTAGCAAAGTCAGGGGAGTGAGCGTCCCCTGATGCGAGCGGCGTCGCCAAGTGCTGTTGCACGGCGGGGCCAAGACTTCCGATTTCTTGCCACGCACACTTGTCGCACAGCGCAGCAAAAGTCTCCACTCAACAGCGTCTGGCCCTGGGGCAGCAGAAATCGGAAGTCTGTGTCCAGCACACGGCGGCTAGTGCGGTTCGATCACGACATCTTGCCACGACATAGGGTACGTTTGGATCCACGGTTTGACCAGACGATGCTTTCTTGTGTACATAAGGGGCATGATCGGCACCTCGTCCACCAGGATCTGCTCCGCCTGCCCGTACAGCCTCATCCGTTCACCCTGGTCGGTTGTGCGCCCCGCCCTCGCAACAAGCTCATCGTATCGTTCGTTCCGCCAGCGCGTGTTGCGCTGGATACCGCTGGCCCTCAGAAAGCTGTCGGGGTCGGGATAGTCCGCCGCCCAGCCCGAGCCGCACAGGTGCGGTGGATCTTGGGCCATCCGCTTCTCAAACGTGGTCCAACTCTCAGCCTGCCACACGACGTCGGCGCCCAGGACCTCCCGCCACTGTGCCCTCAAGGGCTCAAAGTAGACCGTCGCGCCGGCGGGCACTAGGGCCTGCAGAGCGGGCAGGCCGCGACCTCCCGGGTAACCGGCCCGGGCCAGGAGATCCCTCGCCCGCTCGGGATCATAGGGCAGAGCGATGCCGGCAATGTGGCCGGGCATGCCCGGAGGGACAAACCCGCCCGTGGCCGGAAATCGATCTCTGCGGTGGCAAAGCCGTCCAGATGCAGGACATCCAGATCGCCGGCCTCGTACATGGCCAGCCTGCCAGGCCGGTCTGTTCTCAGCGACATCTCCACTCGCTGCACGTTCCCCCTCCCCGGAGCATTGGGCACACCGCTGCGCCGCAGGGTCAGGGACACCCCTCGCTCCCAGGCCTCTAGCACAAATGGACCGCTGGTCACGATCGCGTCCATCTCGATCCACGCCGGGCCGAACGCCTCGATCGCGTGCCGAGGGACGGCGTAGGCAGCAGGGTTCGCCAGCAGATAGAGAAAATAGGCCGCGGGCGCCTCCAGCTCGACCAGCAGGGTGCCCGGATCCAGGGCCCGAACTCCCACCCGGTCACGATCGGACATCTGGCCGTGATGGTAAGCCCTGGCCCCCTTGACATCGTACAGCAGCTCAGCGAGCCGTAACGCGGCGGTGGGATCCAGGACCCGCTTCCACGCATACTCGAAATCCGCCGCCGCCAAAGGCATCCCATCCGTCCAGCGCGCATCGTCGCGCAGGTGAAACACATAGGTGCGCCCACCCTCAGACACCTCCCAGCTCCGCGCCACTTGAGGCAGGACCTCCATCTCGGGGCTCCAGTCCACAAGGCCGAGAAAGAGCTGTTCGATGACCTGCCCCGAATCCACATCAGAGCACATCGCCGGGTCAAGGGTGGACGGGGCATCCAAGCATACCCTGAGGGCGTGAGGCGCGGGTGGGTGGGCAGTGGGTGGCCGTGTTCCCCCGGTCCGCTGCCAGGCCGCGAACCCACGCTGGTATGCCTCACGTGCGCGCCGAAAGTCAAAGGCAGCGTGATAGGTCAGGCCCAGTTTCATCAACGTCCGCGCGGCGCGCTCGTGCTCGCCCTGCGCTTCCAGCAAGGGCAGCGCCCGACCGTAGAGGTCGATCGCCTCTTCGTGCGCGTAGACCAGTCGGGCCTGGTCGCCAGCGTGGGACAGGTACGTGGCTGCCTTACCGCCATCTCCGGCCTGCTCCCAGTGATAGGCCAGGCGCGCTACCTGTTCTGGTGCATGCGGATAGACGCGCTCGATCGCCTCTGCCACGCGCCGGTGCAGCCCCGGACGCTCGACCTCGGACAGCGCATCCACGGTCCCTTCGCGCAGCCGGTCGTGGGAGAAGCGCCACTGTCCTCCCTCCACCTCCAGCACGGCCACGTCGGCACACGCCGCCAGCCAGCCGTCCAGGTCCACTTGAGGACACAGCGCGTGGAGCAGGTCCAGGTCCAGGTCTTTTCCGGCGACCGCCGCCAATTGCAGGAGGGGGCGTGCCCCTTCTGGCACGCGGTGGAGACGGCGCTGTATGAGCCGCCGCACCCCCTGGGCAAAGACGCTGGCGGGCAGCGTCATCACCCCAACCAAGTCCAACTGTCCCGTCTCCTCGGCGAGGGCGCGCACCGTCTCCACCAGGAAGAAGGGATTGCCTCCCGTCTCCCGCTGCAACAGGTCCACCACCGGCTCCCGGCTCCCCGCCGGGCCCAACATCGAGGCGCTCAGTTCGGCGATGCTCTCCTTGGAGAGGCGCCGCAGCTTGAGCACCTGCCCAGGCTGTGGCAGGGAATCAGGCAGGTCTGGGCGCTCATCATCGCGATAGCTGCCGATCAACAGCAAAGGCCTGCCGACCACGCCTCGCGAGAGCCCCTCCAGCAAGACCAGGCTCTCGCTTCCGACCCAATGCAGGTCTTCCAGCAAAACCACGAGGGGCCGGTCCTGTCGCCCGAACACCTCACTCGCGACCTGCGTGAAGCGTTCCTTCGCCGCCTGCGGGTCCAGGGAGGGCGCATCGGCGACCTCATGCCCCACCAGGTCGGCGATGTCGGGCACGAGGGACTTGAGCACGCTCGCTTCTTCCGGTGCCAGGTCTGCGGTCAGCGCTGTCCAGCGCAGTGTCCCCCGCCACAGGTGGTAGGGACTGCCTCCCTCGCGAGCTGCCTGCCCGCGCGTTACCTGCGCGCCGCGGACCAGGGCCAGGGTGCGCAGCTCGTCGAGCAGCCGCGACTTGCCCACCCCACTCTCTCCTCCCACCAGCCAGGCGCTCCCTCGACCAGACAGCGCATCGTCCAACGCCCCTGACAGTTGGGCCAGTTCCGCTTCCCGGCCAACGAACCGGGCTGCTTGCAGGTAGCTCTCCCGGATCTCGACGGTCTCTGGCGGCAGCGGGCAGCCGGTAGCCGCGCATAGGTCGCGAATCACCTGTCCCGCATCGCCATAGCGGTCTTCTCTGCGCTTGGCCAGCAGCCGCTCCAGCACCTGCGCGAGATCAGTCCCCAGCCCGATCGAGCGTAGATCGGCCGGTTTGCTCAAGATGTCGTATAGGAGGACGGCCACGTTGCTGGTGTCAAAGGGGTGCCGGCCCGCGAACAGCTCGTAGGCCATCACCCCCACCGCGTACAGGTCGGATGCCACGGTAACGGGCGCGCCCTGGAACAGCTCCGGGGCCATGTAGGTCAGGGTGCCGGCAGTGGTCTGGGTGAGATACTCCATCGTTCGCGAGGTGGTCACCGAGACCCCAAAGTCCAGCACCCGGACCCGGCGGTCGGCGGACGGGACCAACACATTCCCGGGCTTGAGATCGCGGTGCAGGATGCCGCGCCGGTGCAGGTAGGCCAGTGCCTGCAAAGCCTGGACCAGCAAGCTCACCTTTGTGTCCTGGCTTTGGTCCTGGCCCGCGACGACGATCGAGCGCGCGTCTTCGAGCAGGTCCATGGTGTAAAAGGGCTGCCTCGCCTGATCAAAGCCATAGTCCAGCACGCGGATGACGTGGGGATGGTGGAGCGAAGCCAGCGTCCTGAACTCCTGGGCCAAGGCCAGCGAGGCATCGGTGTGCCCACTGCGCGAGGCAAAGGCCAGTTGATCGGGGGGTAGGAAGACCCGCTTGAGGGCAACCGTGTCGCCCGTCAGGCGATCGATGGCGCGGTAGACCGTGCCCATACCTCCTGCGCCGAGGGGTTCGCGCAGGAGGTAGCGTTTGCCAAGGGGCTGGGAAAAGCCTTGTGCGGTCATAGCGGTACCCTCTGCATGCGTCAGACCGGGTCCACGCTTTCATCATAGCATAGGTTGAGCGTGCACGCAACCGGGGATTGTTGTACGTTTGCCAGAAAGGAGCGCTGGTCCCAGTCATTGGATTTCCTCTTTCCCTTGGACGAGATCAACATGGAACGAACCGAACGTAGCCGAGGCTCCGCCGCGGTGTTGTCCTATTACAGACTGGCCCTCCAGGCCTGAGGGGGAGCGCGCCGGAGGAGGAGTGGCCGGGATCCTGCCGAGAGGTTCGCCCCGGACGGGTGACAAGGCGGGCTTTGTCTCATCGAGCCGGGAAAAGCAGAGGAGCACACAATGGATGCCAGACCACGTTCCCCGTTGTGGATCAGGAACAGCTTCCTCGTCGCCTGCCTGAGCGCCGGGGCCGGCTTGTTACTGCTGCTGTCAGGGTGCGGCGCTCAGAGGATCGAAACCGAGGTGCAGGACCACGCGCTCACCCTCTACCTGCGCGGGTATGTGGAGAGCTGCACGGACGACCGCCAGATCCACGTGCGAGAGAACGGTACCTGGCGGAGAGCTTCGTTCGAGCCGCCAGGGGAAGGTAGACTCTGGTTTTTCTATCTACGCTGAAGGACCAGACAGGAGCATAGACGCTGGTGTTACCCAGCGTATCGTACGCGGCGACGGTCCACGTGTAGACCCCGTCGGCCAGGAACCCGGCCCCGAATGTGGTGACCCCAGCCACATCGTTGATCGCGCCGGCGAGGTCGAGGAGGTAGCCTGCCGCTTGGCTGCTGCCCTCCCAGGTGAGCGTGAGCACAGTGGTCGTGGTGACGGTCCCGTTTTGTGGGCTGAGCAAACGGGGTGTGGCTGGCGGCTCAGCATCGATGGTCACCGACGCCGTGGCGGTGTTGTCCCCGAGGGCTACCTGCTCAGGGTTGTGTGTGGCCCCGAAGCACCACTGGCAAGTACACCTTGTTGCGCCCTAGAGCCAAGCCAACGATCACAGGATCGTGATCGGACGAACGGTACGGATCATCGCCGTACAAGCTGACGAGCTGGTCCGCCGACTTGGACTCCTCGTTGTAGTCCAGCGCGCTGGGCTCATCCGCGTTGATGTGCCAGACGGTAGCACCCGTCACTTGACCGGACATCTCCTCGTCCGCCAGGGCGTGATCGAGGTACCCGGCCTGCCCAAAGAGGACGAACGAGTATGCGTCCTCCCCGACATATGCCTCAACCAGGTCCGTGTAGCCTGCACCCTCGATGGTCGTGATCGGATCCTCCATCGCGTACGCGCTCAGGTCGCCGATGATCAGCAAGTCGGGATCGCCGCTGCCCGTAGGGTCTGTCGCCAGCCAGTCGATCAGGACCGTCGCCATCTCGGTGCGTGTCGCATTGTAGCACTCCTGACCGTCCTCCTGGTCCGCATCGCCCCCACTGGCGCCCGAGCAGCCCTTGGACTTGAAGTGGTTGACCACCAGGGTGAAGCGCCCACCCGTCGCCCGTTCCTCGAAGGTCTGGGCCAGAGGAGGGCGGTACGCATCAAAGGGTGCGGTCGTGGTCGTTGCCGCCGAGCCCGTGGGGGTGATCGTCTCCGTGCGGTAGAGGAACGCGACCTTGATCTCGTCCGTGCCCAGGGAGAAGCCAGGGTTCACGAACGCATAGGTCGTGCTGACAGGGGCGGAGGCATTCAGCCCGTTCACCAGGTCCTGGATGGCGCTGTTGGCATCGTACCCGTCGTTCTCGATCCCGACCAGGCCAATCACATCCGCGTCCATGGCCAGGATCGCGCCGATAATCTTGTCCCGCTGCCGGTTGAACTCGGACAGGGAGTCTGCGCCGCCCGAGGTTGGGAAGCCCCCGCCCAAACCGTCCCCGTTCAAGTAGTTCAGGACGTCAAAGCTGGCCACACGCACCGTGCCGCCCACCGACCCGGGCTCAGAGGTGCGTGGGTTGGCGCTGTCCCACGCGGGACTGGCGGTAGGCTGCACGCGGTACTCGCTGGACCTGTAATCCAGCACACCGATGAGGCCCTGCGTCGTGTACCCTCCCCGCAGCGTGTTGGTCGCGCTGAGTTCTGGGGTGGGGTAGATGATGGGGTCGGGGGTCAGGACCGTGTCCCCGTCGTCGAGGATCAGCCGGTTGAGATCGTTGGCCGCCTGCAAGGCACCCGCGTTCACGCCCGGCGTGACGACGTTCGTCGGGTTCATCAAGCGCCCGTAGGAGAGGAGGACCTGGCCGTAGCGTCCGAGGTCACAGTTTTCGCTGACGGTGAGCTTCTGGGGGAAGGTGACCAGCATCCCCTCGTACCGCTCCAGGAAGGCGGTGCTGGAAAAGGGAAGAGTGACCGGGGCTGCCGTGACGACCATGCCACTGCTGCACACCTCGATCTGGTCCACGTTGTTCGTCTCTGTGAGATCGTTATGCTCGGTCACGTCTCCCTGCACCCGCACCTTGTCCCCGACCGTCACGACGCTGGTGCTGTACACAAAGATGCCCTCCGACGTCGCGGCGTCCGCATCCGCGTCGGCGTCCTCCTCCTGGACAAAGAACCCTTGCAGGCCCGCGTCCTGAAAGTCGCCGACGACCACGCCTTCGATGACTACGTCGGTGGAGCCGCTCATCGGGCTGGACAGGCCGCTGCCCTGGATGTCGTGGATCAAGGTGGCTACCTCGCCACACGCGCCGATGTCACCTCCGCAGTCGTTGTCCGCTCCAGGTGTGGGGGAAGATTGGGTATAGCTGTCGGTGTTCCGCTGCCCTCCCGAGCCATTGGGACAGCGTTGGTTGGAGTGGTTGTCCTTGTCGCCACTGCCGCCTTCGTTCACCTGGGGCTCGCCGGCGTTGAGCAGGGCAAGCAGCCCGGGGTCATCGTCATCGTTGGTGTCGTACACCAAGGCATCGAGCAGGTTGGTTGTGGTGATGGGCGTACCACTGGGAAAGTCGGTTCTGTCACTTGCATATACTGCTACGGCGTCAGCGCCGTTCTGGAGGCTGCCGTCGCTGAACACCAGATCCACGTTGGCCACGCCAGCGTTGCCGATGACAAAGTAGCCATTGGCGTCGGTACTGAATCCGTCCAGGTCGAGTGCCGCGTAGGAGACATCCCCGTTGCCGTTAAAGACCACCACCACCAGCCCGGTCAGGTCGGTATACCCCCCACCTCCGTCGTACAGTTCGATGAACTCTAGCGTGTCTGCGCCAGCCGTGTCGGCATCTACCTCATTGATGATGGTGAACGCAGGATCAGAGATCGTCTCGACCTCGGCCTGGAAGCCATCGGCGCCGGGATTGCCTGGCGACGCGCCACCTGGACCGGCGGCTCCCACCGTGAAGCTGTTTCCCGAAAGAATGGGACTCGATCCGCCGGCCACGAGTATCCCAACCGTCGGGCCACCGGCGCCGCCTCCGCTGCCCCCGTCCCCACCGCGACCGCCGTTCGAGCCATCGTCTTGCTCAGAGACTCCGCCGTAGGGATTCCCCGCGTTTGGCTTTGTTGGGTCGCCGCCCCATCCTCCCTGCCCACCGGGTGCGACAAAGATGCCGTCGGTCCTATCCTCTGCATAGACCGCACAGGTCCCCTGGCCGGTCGCCTCCCCCGTGGAGGCGACGGTCTTGGAATCCCCGATCGGAGCGAATCCCATCAAGAAAAGGAGGATGGCCACGATGAACGCACAAACTCGGTGCTTGTCCCTGACCATATCGGTCCTCCTCTCCAACTACTGCCCTTGCTCTTCGGTCAGCACAGTATCTCTGCCGCAGCAAAGCCGAGACCCACAGTGGCGTCAAGTAGCGCAGACACAGGAATCCGGTCACACGCGTTCACCTCCACCTACCAGGACTCTCCCAGGTCAGTGCTCGGTTCCGCTACGCGTCTCGCGCCATCCTCCTCCATCACCAACGACTGCGACGGGGCTACGACGATGAGAGAGCGCTGCGTCAGGTGCTCATTGTACCATAGGTCAGGGTGCCCAGCAATCCCTGCGCCGCGCGCGCTGTCAGGCCAGCGGTGATGCCAAAGGACGCGGCTTCGGCGGAAGCCGAAAACACCCTGCCTTCGGGATCGATGAGGACGAGTGCCCGGTCGCGCAGGTCCGGGCGGCATCGCCGTGCCAGGGCAGCGGGAAAGTGAGGGATGGCGCAGTACAAGATGGACATGCCAGA